>JAPYTM010000016.1 GCA_029941825.1 Candidatus Nitrosopumilus sp. | reverse complement strand
ATGATCATCTAAACAAAGAGAACAAATTTTTTGATGAGGCAGAATCACATGTACTGGCAAAAGAAGAAGAAATAGAAATGTATGAACAATACAGATCAGTTATTGCTATAACAAAAAAAGTCGAAGACATGATAATTGAAATTGATTTGTTAGAATCAAAATCTTGGTTTTAGTTTCTCTGATATAAAATAAATTTATCATAAATTGTTCAATTCTGTATATCTTTGAATTTAGAACTAGTGCTTAGATTTCATTGGATATACTAAAAATATGCCGGGGGCGGGTTTCGAACCCGCGACCTCCAGATTATGAGTATTGCCTTCGTTGGAGAACCGTTAGAGTTTACCAATTGAACTGGCACTCTAACCAGGCTGAGCTACCCCGGCATAGTATACATCTGCAAATTGGGAAATTAAATGCTACGTATGTAATTCTCAGTGATTTTTACTGTTTGACAATATCTGACCAATTCAATTTTTCATTTTGAACCCAAAGGAATTTCTTTTGTAATGCTGATGTGTACATTTTCTCCCACTCTGCACCCACTTCATCAGTCCATGCTTTAACAATACGAGGATCTATGTAATTCCTCAAAGATGTTCCAAGATTGTAATCTTTAGTTTTTTCAGATAATTCCACTTGTAACTTTAATTTCTCTGTTCTTTCTTTATGTTTCAGTTTTTGCTTTTTGATTTGTTCATTTAATGTCTTAATTCTTTTTACTTTACTTTTCTTTTGAGTATCAGTTTTTGGTTCTTTTGATTCAACTTTTTTGAGAATTTCTTTAGTTTTATTCCACACTGCATCTTTCTCAACTTTTTTGAGATTGTCTCTTTTCTTTTGCAATGTTTGTTCATACGTCTTTGGTATAGTTCTTTTATGGTTACACATCATTGCAGCTTCTAAATTTGCCAATTTTGCATGGTATATTTTCTCATTTGCTGTTTTTCCTTTCATATTGTCATGTTCTACAAGATATTTTTTGACAACTGCTGTTGCAAGATATGTTCTAAACACTTTGGCAGTCAGTCCTTTCACAATACCCGAATAATACACATTAACATGTCTTGAAGTAATGTCATCAAAAATCTCATCTTTTGGTTTTTTCTTTTCAATGAGTTTCTTTAGATTTTCTTGAAATTGTTTATCATGACCTTCAGCAACTACTGTTTCTTGCCATCTAACACTATCTTTACCTAGGAAATCAAATTCAATAGTATTTGTAGTAATTTTGATATGTTCTTTTCTTAAAGTAGTAGCGCCTACTGTATCTGCTTCTTCAGGATCTTTTTCATCCCCTACTCTCATTGCAGTTCTATAAATTAAATAACATACTGTAGCAATCCTGCTAATTTTTGGTTCTTTACTTTTCATGTCTTTTACAATTCGATCTTTAATTTTTTCAATTTCTTTTGCAAGCTTTACTGCTTTTTCGTATTTTGCTTTATCCCTATCTTGTTTTAATCCGGCACTATCAGAAAGCCATACATACTTTCTTTTTTGTGTGAGAAAATCCATCCAATTAGCTAACCACATAGAATCTTTATCATGAATTATTTTGCCCCATTTTCCTTCAGGAACTTTGGCTTCTTTTCCAAGGTTTAGTGTAACATCTTTTGCAGTGACATGAGGTTTCCATTTACCTCTAAGTGGATGCTCACCTCTTCCGATAAATATTCCCGGAGGCTCTGCCATATAGTTTCCAACTTCAACTTCTTTTCCATCCATGATGGCAATACCATATTTTGTTTTCAGTTTTTCACGTAATTCTTTTCTTTTTACAGCAAGGGCTTTCTTTTCCTCTTTTGTCATCATCTCTTTAAGATCTTTTTCTTTGTCAACTATTTTGTATGCATTTGAAAAATCAATATCTTCATAAGAAATTTTTCTAAATTTTGAATCTAGGGTTTTAGCAAAATCCACTGTAAAGTTTTTTTGGAAAACTTTGTCTTGAGCATATGGTGTATCTTTCTTTTTTGCCCATTGGTAAATCATCTCTTCTTGATTAATATCGAGATCTAAACTTTCTCCCTTAATCTTTAACTTAATTCCTTGAGCCTCATAAGCTGGTGGGAATAAGATTCCATTATGTTGTAGAGTTTTCCATTTCATTCTTTTCACTTCAAAATTGCGGACTTTGACAAAAACTCGACTTTATCTGTATATCAATTTAACGTACAAGTTAGATGTTAACCTGGAAATAGCTCTTTACTCATATATTTCTCAAATTCTAGGTCTGTTTTTCCCTTTTTTGCCTCCAAAAACATGGCAGCGTCAGTCCCCACCACATATCGTGGTAAAACCTCATCAGCGTTAATTGCCTTTATTACGGTATCTGCAACTTGAGATGGTGCAGTTCCAAGTTCTGACATCATTTTAAGACCTGCAAGAATATGTTCTGTTAATTCTTTGTATTTAGGATCAGCATTTGATTCTGGAATTTTCATTGAATTGAAAAAGTTTGTTTTGATAACACCTGGTTCAATTAAAGTAGTTTTAATTCCAAATTGTCCAAGTTCGTATCTTAGACATTCACTTAACCCTTCTAGTGCAAATTTTGTACTGATGTAAGCTGAAGATCCTGGTAGTCCTATTCTGCCAGCAACTGAACTAATGTTTACAATAATACCTGACTTTTGGTTTCTCATAATTGGAGCCACTTTTTGAATAATTCTTACAATGCTAAAAAAATTGGTTTCAAATTGTTTTCTAAAATCATCAACTGACACATCTTCTGTGCATCCAAATTGACCGTATCCTGCATTGTTTACTAGTACATCTAATCTTTTATTCTCTGAAATTATTTTTTTAATTACTGCAACTATTGACTCTTCACTATTTACATCTAATTCTATTACATTGATTGAAAGATTTTCTTTTTTTGCAGCATGTTCTAATTCTCCAGCCTTTCCAACATCCCTCATACTTGCAAAAGTATGATATCCATCTCTTGCAAGTGCTAATGCTGTTTCTAGTCCAATTCCTGATGAACTACCTGTAACAAGAGCCACTTTTTCCATGTTGATGCTAGATTACTGTTATATTTATCCCATCTTGATTTATCATACCAAAGGTCTATCCCCTTCTACAGGATCAATTAATTCTGTTTTTTCACCCTCATTAATTCTCTCTAGAATCTCTAATGCAGAATATTTATGTAAAAACTCATTGTTATTTCCACATCTGTATGAAAATGTACATCTGGGACAACCAGCTTCATTTTGACATGGACATTCTTTAACGATAAACATGCTTCTCTCTAATGCTTTTTCAAATCTATCATAGAGAGCTTTACTTGCCCCACTACCTCCTATTGCACCATCATAGATGAAAATCAAGCCTGATGTGCCTAGAGATATACCGCCCAAGTCTTGAGACACTCCCCCTGTGATCATATTACTACCTTCAATTACAACATGTTCTGTAGCATGATATCCACTGGCCTCAGCATAATCTTCATCTTCTGCCTTTCCAATTATTTTGAGAGGCCTTGGTGCATGAAATACAATTCCTTTTGTAATAAAGTCATATTCTAGTGGTGTTTCAAGCTCCACTTTTTCTCCTTGAGTAATCTCTTGTCCTAGTTCTATGTTGACATAACCATAAACTTTCTTTTGTATATGTAATTTACAAAATGCCACTTCAACACCTTTTGCTTTTCTACTCTCAAAAACAGTTTCAATTGTTGGCCATTCTTCTGTAAGTGATTTTGTATAATATGGATAATCTTTAGGAATTCTTTCTAGTTTAGCATAATTTTTTTCTGGATAATTAAACTCCTTTACTTTGTAACGAGTACCTGCCAAAAAATAGATTGCATCTTTATGTAATTCCTCTAATGCAATTGGTAATACCCTGTCTCCTACTTTTTTTCCATTTAGAAAAATATCTATTGATTTTCCAATACCTCTAATACTGTATCCACTTAGCATGGAATTAATTTTATCAAAATTTGGAATAATTCGATTGTTAAAGACTGTGAGATTTTCTTTGATAATATGATGCTCTATTACTTGTTGGTGTTCTTTTAATTCATGCTTAGAAATTGGTCTGTCACATGCCATTGCCAAAACTTGAAACTCTTCTACAAATGGATTCTTTGGATCGATGTATGTTTTTTCTACATCTTCAAAATAATCATCAGGATGATTTTTGTAATATTGCGAAATAGGATCATTTCCTAATGCTAGAAATGCATATCCTCTTTGACCTTTTCTTGCAGCCCTTCCAATTCTCTGAATTAGTCTATTTACTGGAATGGTTGATGATATCACACAGTCTACATTTCCTACATCTATGCCTAATTCAAGCGTAGGAGTGCATGAAATTGCTTGTATACTGTCTTCCTTGAATTGTTTTTCGACTGAAGTTCTATAGTTTGCCATTAATCCTGCTCTGTGAACTTTGATGTTGATTTTTTGTTTTTTTGCTTGAATTGCTAAAAGTTCAGAATTCAAATGTGAATTGTTAAAGACCATTGTTTTATGATTTTTTTCAGTTAATTTTTTTGTCAACTCCACCATTAATGCTCTTTGAGTTCTAAGTGATGGAAATAACATTACAAAATCTGTCATGCCTTTTTTTCCAGAACCATGAATGACTTGCATTTTTTCTCCAAACAACTGTTGACAAAATTCCTTTGCATTTTCAAGTGTAGCTGATGCTGCCACAAATTGTAATTTATCACTGCATATTCTTTTGAGTCTTTTTATGATATAATGTACATTCGATCCAAAAATTCCTGAGTAAACATGTGCTTCATCTACTACCAAAATTTTTGTTGATGTTAATAATGATGAAAATTTTGTTTGGTGCCAAAGATGGTAGTGTAACACATCAAAATTTGTAATTAGAATATGGGGTGGATTATCAATTATTTTTCTTCTATCTACTTGATTTGTATCTCCATCAAAAACCTTAACATCAATTCCAATTGTCTCTGCAAATTTCTGAATTTTTGGATATTGATCTCGTGATAAAGCTTTTGTAGGATATACAAAAATTGCAAAGATATTTCCATCCATTGCATCTTTTTTTATTTTTTGAATCACTGGAATTAAAAACGCCTCTGTTTTCCCTGATGCAGTAGGTGCTTCAATTACAACATTTTCCCCAAATGTAATTTCTTGAATTGCCTCTTCTTGAAATTTATAAAATTGTTCTATCTTTAACTCCTTTAGATGATTAGATATGGACTCGTCTAGCCCCAATTCTTCAATTTTACATCCCATTTTAGGCTCAGGATTTTCCAATACCTTGTATTCTGAAATATAGTCTTTTTTTGAAAATAAGATTTCTTTTGTAATTTTATCTGGACTGTTATTTCCAATCATTTCTTTAATTTCGTTTTCTCCTCTGACTATTCCCTCATCTTTTAGCTCTTCAGATAGGCCTTTTTCAGTAACTAGTCCTTGATCAAATCTTGAAAGAAATTCAAGAAATACCTCGTCAATATTTTTTGAAAACTCTAGTAAATCTTCAATTCCACATTTTCCACAAGACACATGCATTTTTTTATTAAATGTTTTTTGAATTTCTATTTTTGACTTGCATTTTGGACATGAGAATTTCAAGATCTATTTGATGAGAAATGATTAGTGATTTATTGTTAATCTATATCAATGACATTATTAAGCTAGACTTAGTCTTGAATTCAAAAATGAAGAAAATAGAAATTAACAAAATTTACAATCAAAATTGTATTGATGGAATGAATTTAATTCCTAAAAATAAAATTGATCTTGTAATTACTGATCCACCTTTTGCAATTAACTTTAAAGCAAAAAAATCAAATTATAATAGAATTTCATCTAGAGTTCTTTCAGGATATAATGAAATTAAACCTGAGGATTACTATGATTTTACATTTGCATGGATGAGTGAAATTTTTAGAATTCTAAAAGACTCTGGTAGCATGTATGTTTTTTCAGGATGGAATAATCTTAAAGATATTTTGCGCGCACTAGATGATGTTGGATTTGTTACGATAAATCATATCATTTGGAAATATCAGTTTGGGGTAGTAACAAAAAAGAAATTTGTGACTTCACATTATCACTGTCTTTATGTTTGTAAAGATGATAAGAAACGAAAATTCTTTCCATTTCTCAGATTCAAAAAAGATGATAAAACAAAAGATGGACGTAGTCTTCATTATAGAGATAAGGAAGATGTATGGGATATCAAAAGAGAATACTGGACTGGGGATGAAAAAACACCCACAAAACTTCCTTCTGAATTAATTAAAAAATTATTAGAATATTCTAGTGAAAAAAAAGATATTGTATTTGATCCATTTCTTGGTTCAGGACAAGTAGCTGTAGTAAGTAAATCCCTTAACAGACAATTTCTTGGATTTGAAATTGTTCCTGATTATTACAAATTTGCTAAAAAACGACTTGACACAAACACATACAGAATCAAGAAATCAAAATAAATTATTCACTATTTTCTGTTTCTTCTTTCTTTTTTTGACCCATCTTCTCTGAAATCATTTTTTTCAACTCGTCATCTGATTTTTTTACGTTCACTCCCATTGATTTGGCCATGGTTTCTAGTTTTTCTCGTTCTGTCCCCACTGGCCCTGTAATTTTTGGTGATTGTTCTTCTCCTATTTTCATTTGCTCTTGGATTTCATTTTTTGCTTTATTGTATTCATTAACTGCTTTTCCAAGTTTTTTTGCAACACTTGGAAGTTTTCCTGTTCCTAAAATCAAAACTATTGCTACAAAAACAATGATCATCCATTCACTTCCAGCTATGTTTAATGAAAAATCAATCATGTACTATTCTACTATAATTTGAAATTAAACGTAATGTTCTAGATTTACGCCTAAGTATTATTCCCATCTTTGAATATCAATAATGAAAATACACTATGTGATTATTAATAAATTCAAATCTATTTTAACTCATGAAAAAAATTGAAGCGATTATTCGACCTGGATTAAGAGATGCAGTTGTTGCTGCAATCAAAAGAAATGGTGTTGGTGGTATCACTATTCACAATGTTCAAGGTCAAGGTTCACAAGATCCTCCATTAATTGGACAATATTTTAGCAGTGATATGATCATTTGTGTTATAGATGATCCTAAGTTAGATGTTGTTTTAGATTCTATTGCAAGTGTTGCTTGTACTGGAACTAAAGGTGATGGTAAGGTCTTTGTCACAACTGTTGATGACGCACTTGATATATGTACCAAAAAACGTGGGACCACATCTATTTAATTTTGAATTCTTTGTGGTTCTAACTTTTTTCTAGATACTATGGCAAGTAGTGTAATTCCTATTCCAATTATACCAAATATTAGATATGGTGCTTCATTACCCAATGACTGCGTTACTGGACCTCCAATTGTTGGTCCTATCATCCAACCCACTCCAAAAATTGTTTCATATGCTCCAATTATTTTTCCTGAAACACCTTTGCGTGTTTTGCTTAAAATTATCTCTAAAGTTAATGGGAAAAATATGCTAAATCCAAACCCCATCAGTATTAACGCTATTCCAAAAACAATGATTGAATCTGCAACAACTGATATGGATAACCCAATTGATATTGCAATAGTTGCAGCAATCAATGTTTGACTAGTTCTTCTTGCAAACTTTCCTACTAGTGCAAGTGAAACAACACGTGATATTCCAAAAACAAAATATAGTAATAAAATATCAGTATCTGCCATTCCTTTATCATTTAGAAATGCTGGAAAGATTGTGAGTATTATTCCAAATGACGATGTACAAAAAATCAACAAAGTTATCACTTCGGGAAATTTTTTCATTTCTTTAATTGATGAAAAAGAAAATCGTTCACGATGCTTTTTGATAGTCTTTTTTGAGGCTAAAAGTGAAGAAATTATTGCAGCAGCCAAAATAAATGATGCAATCTGGAATAGTATTCTGTATGTGATATCTAATCCTTCTAGGAATACTGATCCGAGTAATGGGCCAATCATGAATCCCATGACAAAGAACATTGTAAACCATGAGATGTTTTTAACTCTGTTATGTTCTGTACTTTCATTAGATATGATGGATTCACATGGTGGCCAAAAAAATGCATGAGCAACACCTGTCATAATTCTAAACCCCATAATTTCTGGAATTGATTGTGCAATTGATAAAAGATAGATTGATGCAGAATTAACAGCAACTCCTACTGCAAGAATATATCCATTGTTAATTCTATCAAGTAAAACTCCTACAAAAAGTGGGATGAACATGTAGGGGACAAAATTAGCTAGTCCAATTAATCCAAGTTCAGAATATGTGGCACCAATTACATTTTTTGCAAATATTGGTAAAATTGGACCATGTAATCCATATGAAATTCCTATAATTAGACCTGTGATGTTTATTAGAACTAAAACTCTATTCATTTGTATGCTGCAACCATTATTGCGCCACCCATAAGGTCTTTCTCAAATTCAACTTTGGAAAATTTTTCTAACAATAAACCTTCAAGCTTTTTGTTTTGAGGCCATCTTTTGTATGTTCCATATAATTTCCCAAACTTTAATCCTAACCTACCTCCTGCAATAAGTGCAAGAATGGGTAGTATACATCTTAGATAAAATGAAACACCTATTCTAAAAAATAACTCATCTGGTTTTCCTAAATCTACAATAACAAACCTTCCATCTTTTTTCAAAACTCTATGAATTTCAGAAATTGCAATTCTTAAATTGATTGCATCTCTTAATGAATACCCGCACAATACTGCATCAAACTCTTCTCCTCTAAATGGAATATGTTCAAAAACTCCATTTGCCATATCTGGTGATTTTTCAAAATATGTACTTGTATTTTTGAGCATAGGGACAAGAGGATCATACAGTGTGATTGAGATTTTTCCATCAGTTAGTTTCATTGCTGTTTTTGACATGTTGCCAAACCCAGAACCCGCATCTAAAATTTTATCTCCGGGAAACACTCTTTGTGAAATTCCACGATTTCTGTGCTCAACGTCTTTACCTAATGAAATGATGGAATTTACTTTGTCATAAATTGGGATGATCTCTCGAAGTACATCCATTACTTCACCCCAATAACTTCCTAAACCCATTTCTATTATTCCTGAATACTTGTTTGAATATATTTCAAATCAAAAAACTACTATTTTGTAGAAAACTTTGTTGCGTTTTGAGAATAATTTTTTAAATCAGATTCTGAAACTTTCTCAAAAAGTTTTGTTTCCTTTGTAATCTTTGCCATTTTGATATGTTTGATTGCATCTTTTTCTTCTGATTTTAGATTAATTGCTGCAACAGCTAATGATGCTGCTTCTTCTAAACCCATATCTGCATTGTAATATTTTTCAAAGAACTCATTTACTTCATCAGCACCTGCCCCAATTGCAACTGCTGCAAATTGTATGTATGTTCCACTAGGATCTGTTACATAGATTGATTGACCATTTTGATCAACTCCTGCAATAATCATAGAAACTCCATTTGGACGTACTCCGCCATATTGTGTAAATTGATGTGCTTGATCTGCTAAATGTTTGGCAACTGTTGCAACTTCAACAGGTTCATCATACGTCATTTTAGTTCCTTGCGAAAAGAATCTTGCTCCATCTACTTGAACACGTGCATCTGGAATGTATCCTGCTGCTGCTATTCCTATATGGCTATCAACTTGAAATATTTTTTGTGTAATATTCGCTGTTTGTAATGTTCGTGGTTTTTCTTCTACTGCAACGATTATTCCATCTTTATTGCTAATACCAATTGCTAAAGTTCCTCTTTTTACAGTTTCAATAGCATATTCTACTTGGTAAATTCTACCATCTGGTGAATACATGGTAGGAGTCATATCATAACCGCGTGATGACATCATAATATCACGAGTCGTTTCTCAGTCAATTTAAGGGTATTTTTTCATTAGTTTAATTTTAGAAATTATTTTTCATCTTTTTGGTAAGATGTAAAATTCATC
Source organism: Candidatus Nitrosopumilus sp. (assembly GCA_029941825.1). Taxonomy (GTDB): domain Archaea; phylum Thermoproteota; class Nitrososphaeria; order Nitrososphaerales; family Nitrosopumilaceae; genus Nitrosopumilus. Next base: position 2,200 of record JAPYTM010000016.1, on the reverse strand, counting down.
TGATATGAAACAAAATCATAAAAAAATATCTGATTCTAAAAACCCGATCAATAATTTCTAACCAAACTTATATAACATCATACAATTTATTTCAAATTATCTTGGTAAAGCATGATCCATTTGCTAATGCAACAAAACAAGTTAATGATGCATGTGATATACTTGGAATCAAAGACAAAGAACTACGTCTGTATTTGTCAATGCCCAATAAAATGATGAGAGTAAAAATTCCCGTCAAGATGGATAATGGTAAAATTAGGATTTTCACAGGTTTCAGAAGTCAACATAACAATGACAGAGGTCCATACAAAGGAGGTATTCGTTACTTTAATCCTGAGGGTGGCGTTGAATACATGGAACGTGAAGTTATGGCACTATCATCTTGGATGACATGGAAATGTGCAATTGTCGATATCCCATTAGGTGGCGGTAAAGGAGGAATCTATGTAAATCCTAAAACCGAAAAAATCAGTGATGGTGAATTAGAAAGATTAACTCGAGGATTTGCATATAAAATTTCTGAAATTATTGGACCTCAAAAAGATATTCCAGCTCCTGATGTTTATACAACAGGGCGAGAAATGACACAAATTATGGATACATTTAGCAAACTAAACGGAAACAAATATTCTCCAGGTGTAATTACTGGAAAACCCATCTCTATGGGTGGCTCACTTGCAAGGGATGTTGCAACTGGATTAGGAGCAGCATATACTGTAAGAGAAGCTGCAAAAATTCTAAAATTAAATCTCAAAGGTGCCAAAGTTGTTTTACAAGGATTTGGTAATGCATCAACATTTACAGGAGAATACTTGGAGAAAATGGGTGCCAAAGTAATTGGCGTTAGTGATTCTAAAGGTTCAATCTCAATTCCTAAAAGTGCAAAGGTTAGTGAAATTTTAAAACATAAACAAAAAACTGGTTCAGTTATTAATTTTCCTGGAAGCAAAAAAATCTCTACTGAAGAATTACTTACTACTAAATGTGACATTTTAGTTCCTGGTGCATTAGAAAATCAAATTGATGCAAAAATTGCAGCAAAACTGCAATGCAAAATTATTGCAGAAGCCGCAAACGGTCCAACATTACCAGAAGCTGATCCTATCATCTTCAAAAAGAACATTATGGTAATTCCTGATATTTTGGCAAATTCTGGTGGTGTATGCATCTCTTATTTAGAGTGGGTACAAAACAACATGGGTTACTATTGGACTTTTGATGAGGTTGCAAACAAGATGGAGAAAAATATTACTAAAGGATTCAAGGATGCATATGCAGTATCTAAAAAACACAAAATCGATATGAGAAAAGCAACTATGGTACTAGCTGTTGAGCGAGTACTTGAGGCCTTTAATCAAAAAGGTATTTGGCCTTAATCTTCACTCAAAATACGATTCATAACAAACCAACTGTTCAATAAACATAATTTTTCCTCTAGTAATTTTTCGTAGTTTTTTCTTAAAAGTGACATCTACTCTGGTCCTTCTTTGTAGTAATTGAATTGTTTTCTCAGTAAGTTTTTGTCCCTGTCTATCTCTATCAAAAAGTAAAATAATATTATCATATTTTGCCACAGCATCTAAAAATTTTATCATTCCTCCAAATTTATGAAATTCTAGAATCTTGCCTGAATACCCTATTTTTCTTAATGCCTGACTATCTCTTTTTCCTTCAACTATCACTGTTTGATTAATGGAGTTTAACTGAAAAATAAACTCCTTCAATTCTGTGATCTCTTGTTGAGTTATTTCCATTTTATTTTATTCCTTTTAACATCTTAAAATATAATATATTTTTGATTTACAGAAATCACTGTTTTATTCCTCTTTAACAGTTTTAATTTTTGAAATTTTATAGACATTTGTTGGACTATTGGAGATGATTCAAAACATAAAACAATATTATTAATTTTCATCCATTTTACTTCTATGTTTTAATTTAATTACAAGAATAATCTATTTACTTCTTTTTATGTATCCAATATTTCACCAAATTTGGTTTTTTGGTTTTACTTTGGTTTTAGTACCTTTTTGATTAAATTAGATATTACAACACAAGTTTACTTTTGGTTTAGTTTTGGTTTTGAATACACCAGTACAATTTATGAGTAAATTAGGCACAAATTGGTCTTGTTTTGGTACCAAAAAACCATTTGGTTTTAGGTGGTTTTTAGTTGGTTTTGAGTAAAAAAAACACCTTT
>JAPYTM010000015.1 GCA_029941825.1 Candidatus Nitrosopumilus sp. | reverse complement strand
GATCATGAATTGTACCATTCATTTTGTAAGCAAATTTATCTGAAAAGTATACACCACCACGAGTTGTGGGTTCATTTACAGGGATTGGGGAATTCATAATTGAGACGTTAGTTAGAGAATAGATTTTATCTTGTAAGTAAAGTTTGTAGCTGGGGGAGTCTTTTTTATTAAAATTCATAAGAGTTTCAAGTAAATCTGAACTTACTGACATCAAAAATAGCCTAATCATAATTCTATTGAATCTTTCTAAATAAAGTTAAGAAAAAAATGAGTTTTTGAAATATTAGAGATCATCTTTAAAAATAGAAATTGTGATCTAAGGGTATTGCAACAATTTTCAAATACTCATTCAATGCGAAATGAGATTCTTAGCCTAATGGTGGAAAAAGGGCTAGAAGGTGACTATTATGTAGAAATGTTAGATCACACTATTGATTTGTTTGAAAGTCAAGGACTTGGGGCAAATTACTATGGATATCATAACATTAATCATGAATTAGAAGTAACATATGTTTCACTTTTAGCTGCAAAACAAAATGAAATTCAATTCACAGATGAGGATCTAAAATACATATACATTTCTGCATTATTTCATGACTTTGATCCTCAAAAAGATGTAGATAAGCCACATGAAAAGAGTGTTTTAAAATTTATTTCAATGGATAGAAAACTTCAACAGTTAATTAAGAACGCAGGTGTTGATTTAGAAATTATCAATGTGTTAATTTTAAGAACGACATATCCCTGGAGTGGAGAACTTAAAAAAGATGCTGAAGAACAAATTAAACAATGTTTTAAAAATTCAGATCTGACCAGAAATAATCAACAATATCAAGAACACATCATGAAAATGGGTGAATATCTATCAGTGATAGATAGAATGAGCGGTTATGCATTAGGGGATTTTACAAAATCAATGGAGTTGGCAAAAATGAATGCACATGCAAATGCATGGAGACCATCATTAATCATTAGAAGGGCAGTTGCATATTTTGAAGAGTTACTAAACAATGAAACAAAAATATTAAAAGCAATTCTTAAAACTCTTCCAAAAGAAATGCGAAAAAACTTTTTTGATACAGTGTTGTCATTTATGAAAATCAGGGAACAAGAGATTATGATTCAAGCAGATTACTCTTATGAAAATCTCAAGCTTCTCCCAACAATAGAAGGTATGACAATACGAAAAGATCCAAAATTCATTAAGACATTATATGATATTTTTTTGCAATTACCAACGCCATTGCAATTTGAAAAAGAGAATTTTGAAAATTCAATAAAAGATCCTCAAATAATCATCAACACACTTCGATTAAATAATAAAAATGGTGAAATAGTTGGATTCTCCAAAGGAGGCCCACTAGAAAAATACAAACTTCGAGAAGAGATCAGAGATGAGAATTATGGTTTAGGAAATACAATATTTTTAGAGCCATTGGCATTAAAAATGGGATATTGGGGCCTAAAAGGTGGCAGTGAGATGCGCCATATGTTCATCATGCAATCCCATTCTATGAAATACAAGTATCTAACAAGTTTTGCATTACGTGATGTTATAAAATCAAGAATGGATAAAGAGCGAGCAGAATTTGTGACATTATTTGATCCTGAAAGGTGGGATTACTATAGAATCACAATTTAGATTCACCATATGAAAAAATCTATTTTAAAAATACTAGAATCAACAATTCAAGGAAAAGTATTATCACAAAAAGTGTTCAGGGAATTCTATTCAGTCGATGCAAGTTCGTATCAGATCATTCCAAAAATAATTGTAGTTGCAAAAAATGAAAAAGATGTAATAAACACAGTAAAAATTGCAAGTAAATTAAAAATATCAGTTACTGTTCGAGGTGCAGGAACAAGTCTTGTTGGAAGTGCATTAAATAATGGAATAATTATAGATATGAAAAATTTTGATTCAATTCAACTTTCTAAAAATTTTGTAAAGGTTGGTTCAGGCATAACAAAAGGTAAACTAGATAAAAATCTAGAAGTAAGTAAAAAATTCTTTCCTCCAAATCCATCCATTGGTTCTTTTTGTACAATTGGAGGTATGTTAGGAAATAATTCAAGTGGAAGTAGAAGTCTAAAGTATGGAAGTGTTATTGACAATGTATTAGAAATAACATTTATCGACGGTAATGGGGAAAAAATCACACTTCCAAAAAATAAAAAAATTGCAAAAAAGATTCTAGAATGCACAAAACAAATAGATAGAAATAGATTTCCAAATGTAACTAAAAATTCTTCAGGATATAGAATTGATAAAATAAAATCAATTAATGATGTTCATAAAATCATTTTAGGTTCTGAAGGAACATTAGGTATAATTTTATCAACAAAATTAAAAATAATAGATAATCCAAAAAAAAGAGTTCTTTTTGTAATAGAATACAAATCAATTAATTCTGCATTAAAAAATTGTATCAAAATTAAAGAAACAAAACCATCTGCAATAGAATTTGTAGATAAGACAACACTGGTGGAAATAAAATTTAAATTTAATAAAAAAACAAAATGTTTACTTTTTGTAGAGTATGATGAGAAGATTAATTTCAGTAAGAAAAAATTAAAAAATGTAGTTAATGGAAAAATCATACAGGAATTAAAAAATAATGTAGATATTTCTCAATGGTGGAAATACAGAGATTTATCATTACATTACAGTTTAAAATCAATTGAAAATAAAAAAAGAGTTCCACATGTTATTGAAGATTCTGCAGTTCCTTTAGTAAAACTTCAAAAATTATTTTCAGCATTAAACACAATAAATAAAAAATATAGAACTAAATCAATTGTTTATGGGCACGCAGGGGATGGGAATATTCACATCAGGTTAATTTCAAATAGGATGAAAAGTAGTATGATTAAAAATATTGCAACACAGTTCTTTAAAGAAACAATTAGGTTAGGTGGAACCATAACAGCTGAGCATGGGGACGGGCTTGCACGCTCAGAATTCATCAAATTACAGTATGGGCCAAAAAATTATCAAATTTTCAAAGAAATTAAAAAAATATTTGATCCAAATAACATACTTAACCCAGGTAAGATAATTACACAAAAAAGTACAATAATTAAAAATCTAAAAAAGTTCTAAATTATTTAAAATTAAAAAATATCAATACAAAAATTCTTTACTAAAAAATATCCGATACGAAAAAAGTGGTTTTGCAACACAATTATTTGGATCATAGGTTTATCAATTAGTGTAAAAAGTTCAACAAGATCTCGCTAATATAACATCACGTCTAATGAAATTATGACAATAGGATATTGTGTAAAGTGTCGAGACAAACGAGAAATCGGTAATGCTGGACCATACACCATGAAAAATGGAAAGCCTGCAATAAAAGGTACATGCCCAACATGCAGTACAGCCATTTTCAGAATTGGTAGAGGATAAAATTCTTTATAAAATTTTAAATTCTTCCCAGTTCATTACGAAGCCAATTCCAAAACAAATGTTTTGTGATTGGGTATTTTTCTAATCTATATTTACAATTGTTTTAAAAATTTACTTTAATCGTTTGTAGATTGCCTTAAATTCTGTTGAAAGGTTGTACGACATGCTAAGTCTATGCATTAGTAGATTCAGTGATGCACCATCACGTCCTAGTTGTCTCAAGATGGTCAAAGCTTTTTGTGGAGAATTTACAGATAATGGTGACTTGCCAGACCAAGTATCAAAAGCACTTTCCACATCCAAACTAAAATTTAAAATAAATTCCTTCCAGGTAGGCATGGTATTTGAGACATTTTCAGGAAGTAATACTTTAGATAATTCACGGAATTGATTTTTCCTATCAACATACATCATGTCTAATGCTTGATGGATTTTTTCTTGGTTGTAATTCTCAGAATTCAGCATGTACATTCCAGAAATACTCATAATACAACATAGTAACAATCAAAGATAAATCAAGTAGTTAATTTTCTGAAAATTTGTTAAAAAAAATCAAAGGGAGTTAACAAATGTAAATAAAAAAATTAACTAGTAGGAATAAAGTTAATTAAAAATTGGACATAATTAAGGGGTGTAAATATCAAACAGAAGATTTGGGTATTAGAAAAAATTATCAGTTTATTTATCAGGAAAGTTCTGAGAATCGATTCCCCACATAATCCCAATTAACAACATTCCACCAGGATTCAACATAATCAGATCGTTTGTTTTGGTATTTCAAATAATATGCATGCTCCCAAACATCCAAACCCAATAAAGGGTGTTTTTGTAAAGTCCAAGGACTAGTTTGGTTTTGAGTAGTAATAATTTCAATTTTATGATATGTGGAATTAAAAACTAGCCAACACCAACCACTTCCTTGAATACCAATAGCCATTTCTGAAAAGGTTTTTTTAAAATTCTCAAAGTTATCAAAATACACATCAATTGCATCTTCTAATATTCCACCAGGAGTACCATCGCCATTAGGAGTCATTGTTTCCCAAAATAATCTATGATTTTCAAAACCACCTCCAAAAAAATTGATGTTACTTTGTTCAGAATCAGGAATAGGTTTTAGATCAGATAAAACAGATGTAATGTATTGTGGATGTGATGTGCCACCAATTTGTTCAAGTGATTTGTTTAATCCATCAACATACGTTTGATGGTGTTTTTGATGATGAATTTTCATTGTTTCAGTATCAATGAATGGTTCTAGTTCATCATATCCATAAGGTAATCTTGGGAGTTCATATCTAACCATAAATCAAATTATAATAATCCACATATATTATTCAAGAGAAAAAGGGGAAAAGATGATAAATCTAAAAAATTAGATTATATCATGAGGAAATTAGGCACCATAGATTTAGAAATTTTACATTTGGCAATGAATGGAAATGGGGCATTTAATGAAAACAATCTAGAAAATTCAGAATTAAAGAAACAAGGTGTAGGGAAAATTTTAGACACACTTGCATCACTCAAAGATAGAAAAATGATATCACAAAATAAGGATGGTTCTTTTTCTATAACAAATATTGCTAAAGAAATTCTTTGGAGTAAAAATGTTCCAACATGGGCAAAAATTTTACGGCTCCTTCAAATAAAATCTTGTACATTAAATCAAATAATCATAATTTTAAAAATATCTGAAGATAAATTAGTTATTGAATTAGAAAAATTACGAAAAAATCAATTTGTTTTAATGTCTCCGCAAAGAAAAGAGGAAAAAATTATCAAAGTGTATGAAATATTATCTGAAGGCATAGAAAAAATAGATAGTACAGAAACAAAAGGATTCAACAACATTGACTCAAAAGAGAAATCAAAAGTAGAAATTTTTAGCGTTATTGATGAAATAATAAAAGAAATTCAAGAATTGCAAATGGAAAAAGCAAAAAAAGATATTATTGTTGAAAAATTATCTAATCTGAAAAACAAATTAGAAATTTAATTATTTTGTACGAATTTTGTCTTGTATCTGAGCTAAAATGAGTTCAGCTTTATCTTTATTTTCATAAGTATCAGCTGTGTCATCCATTATTGCATCAATTTCATAGCTCTTATCAACTAAAATGCTTGCAACATGGTCATCTAAAGTTCCATTACCAATCAAATAATATGCAAATACAGTATTTTTTTGACCAATTCTATGTAATCGGTCTTCTGCTTGTCTATGTATTGCAGGACTCCAATCAAGTTCTGCAAAAATGACATATTTTGCCCTAGTCAAATTGATACCAACATTTCCTGCACGAATTCCTGCAATCATTAATTTTGATTCACCTTTTTGGAATTTATCTATCTGATCTTGTCTAAGATTATCTGATTGGCCACCAATAATAGCAACAGGTGAGAATTCTTGAAGATTTTCATTAAGTAATTTATGAATAACTTTATGATGACAAAACACTACAACACTTTCTTCAATCTCCATAATGTTTTTGACAAAATTAATCACGTGTGAAAGTTTTGCAAGACCCGCAATTTGTCTTTCACTTTGAATTGCTCTATGATACGATGCAGCTTTTGAAAACGAAGTTTCTGCATCTTTTTGTTCTTTTTCAAGTTTTTTCCAGATTTTATCTAATTCCTCAATATAGAAATCAGTATCAGCTGAAATAACTTCTTTGTATCGTACTTTATCTTTGAGTTCTTTTAAAACATCAGATTTTTTTCGTCGAAGCATAACATGTTTTTGTAATTCATTTCGAAGTGAAGCTCGTTTGTTTTCTAAAACAATAGCCTTGCCCTTATCATTAACATAGCAAAAATATTCACAAAACTCCTTAAAGCTTCCAAGAAGTCCAGGTTTTAGTATATCGATAATTGGCCATATTTCTGAACCCCTGTTGTAAATAGGAGTTCCAGAAAGACCAATTCTATAACACACAGAGGAAAGTGCAGCTAATTTTTTTATTGATTTGTATTTTTGAGTGGTTTTTGACCTTAAATTATGAACCTCATCACATACTAGGGTTTTAATTCCAACTTTTGACAAGTCACCATTTCTTTTGTAAAGTAATTCATAATTAATTACATAAATGTCACTTTTTGGAAGTTCTTTTGATTTCCCAGTTCTAATTAGTGTAACACTAGGAGACTCAGATTCAAGGATTCTACCATTTCTACTTTTTTTCTTTAGGAATTTTTCAATCTCTCGTTCCCAATTTTTTAGTGTAACTAATGGTGCAACAACAAGTAGAGGGAACGTCTGTTTTTCACTAGCTACATAAGCTAATGTTTGAACAGTTTTTCCTAGACCCATTTCATCAGCCAATAATGCATTGCCAGAGGATTTTAGCAAAAAGTCTAATCCTTCTTTTTGAAAATTTAAAAGTTTTCCACGAAATTGCGCCCCAGCTTTTGCACGTTTTAGTTTGTGTTTAATTGGGGGTAAAGTTGGTTTTGGTGCAAAAGTCTTTATTATTTTTCGTTGCCAGACAGATTTTGATAATATATCAAGTGGGTATCTATCCATAATGAGTTTGATTTGTTTTACACTTTCAGTGCTGTCAGGAACAATCACCTCGTTTTCAGTTTCCCCATACCAAGCTTCTGGAACTAATCTAGAAATCATGTTAACTGCACGATCACCCGTAATTTTCCAACTCCAAATTTTAGAATATTTGTCTAAAACATATTCTAATGTACCAAAGTTTTCTAGCGATGTTTCCATAAATTGTGGTTTAGATGTTTTTTTTACTTATGAATCTTGATATTTTTATCGATCAATGAAAAAGTAAATAAAAATCTACAAGAGTTAAAATATAGCAATAGGAGTGCCTATTGGAAAAAATTGTAATATTAAATTCATAGATTTGAGATATTTTTTTTAGAAATTTATAAAATTCAGTGTGTTAAAAGTAAATTTTAGGCATAATTAGTTGGATATTTTCAGGTTGATGATTTTTGATATGCATCTAACAATATTTTTACTAGTAAATAGTTCAACAATTAAGAACCGTGAGAATTCCCAATTGGGTGTGGTTCAGTATTTTCATCATGGCAATCACAAGAACACAAATGGGTTTTGTGATCATTCATACAATCAATACATTCGAAATGCTTTCTTGTTTCACATGCAGCACAAATCATCTTATTTGACATAAATCATAGGTGAATTTGAATTTTTTCTTAATCAAATGAATATTAGTACTCTATTTCACTTATTCCAAGTATTTTTTCAGTTAAATCCACATATCCTTGAGGATCAATTTCTTTTGTAAGGCCCTTCTCTATATTTATAAGATAAATTGAATGTAAATGTGCATTTAAAATATCATCATATTCAATCTGAGGGTTCTTGTAATAACGATCACATAATTTTTTGATTTTAAGTATATCATCTTTTTTTCTGGCACTTGGAGGCAATAAGAAAATTTTAGAGATAGGTAAAATTCCAGTGGCAGGAGTAGCCAAAGAGAATTTTGAGCAATGTTGACTATATCGTGCAATTTTACTAATAATTCGAGCAGCAAAATAATCAATAGTGTCCATCGCATGTTCGGGCGGAGTAAATCCAGTTTCTATTTCAATAATGGTAGTACCCCCTCCTTTTTTGGCATAAAGATCACAAACTAAAATATCTGAAACATCTTTTTCGACTTCCACCTTGTACCCCCTAGAAATTAAATTTGTTGCACAAATCAATTCTAAAATAGAATGATTAATTTTTACGAGATTTTTTTTATACATTTCAATTAATTGTTGACGGACATAACCTAATTTTGCCACGTCATTTTCTTTGAGATGTTTAGATAATTTGGCACACATTTCATAAACATCATTACGAAATTTCTCTAAATTCATGATTCATGAATAAATGAGTTTAGGGGTTTAAGAAGTATCTGTGATTACAAATTTGACACAGTAAAAATCAAATTACTCATAAAATTAAAAAATTATGTGTTATTATACATATTATACATATTTTATCATAATAGCACAAATCAAAATAGTATACAAAAATAAAAATTTTATATCATAGATTTTAATTTTTTGGAATATTTTGATGCAACTAAACAATTTTTAAACCAAATCAGGCATAAAAAAGAGTTGAAGATATACCACAAAACATCATGCATTACATGTAAAAAAACAATCACAGGAATTGAAAGAATGAATGCAGATGTTGAAAAAAGGGATTTTTTTAAAGACCCATTTTCAGAAGTTGAATTTAAAAAAATTATTAAAATGACAGGAAAAAAACCTTCAGAACTTTTAAGAAAAAGAGATAAAATGTATAAAGAATTAGATTTAGAAAATAATAAAAAAACAGATGAACAATTAATTAAATTAATGGTGAAATTTCCAGGATTGATACTACGACCAATCATCATTGTAAAAAATAAAGCACATGTTGGAAAAGTTGATGTTAAAAATCTGAAATAATTTAAGAATTATTTTCTTTTTTGAATATTCTAATTGCTTCTAAATGAGTGCAATTTGCTTTTAGACCTTTTCCATGATGAAACTTGTAGAAATTTTTGAATCCAAGACATTCACATGTATCAGAAGTGACAAAATAGGATTCGTTAGGATTAGATGAAGATTTTATTTGAAACAAGTCATTCTCGATTTTTACCACACCACCAGTTTCAACTAGTTTTTTTGCTTTTCTAATTGTATTTGCACTCATGTCTTGACAGTGATTTTATTATTTTTTATTCTTTAATTCTTTCGGAGTAATCAACTTTTAATTAATTTCATTAAAAAAGAAAGCAGGTTTTTAGAAATTATTGTGATGATATTATAATCCATAACAATAAGACAGAAGATTAATTTTATGCCTAGAATTTGTTTTACTATTATTTTTTATTTTCTAGGTCTTCTTCGAGGGTTTTTTTCATAAAATCGTTCAACATTTTCATTCCATTTTTTTGTTTCAGGTAGTCGTGAACGAGGGTGAGGTCTATTTCCATTATTTGAAAGGATCTCACTAAATTCATTATAGAATTTATCAATTTCACTAACTAAGACATCAAGAAAATCAGAAGCACCACTAACCTCTAAACCTTTAGGCTCTCTATGTGTCAAAATAGACGTAGCAAGTGTATCAATTTTTGCTCGTTTTATTCTATATTCACTAAGAATTCTATGTTCAAAAGAGATCATTGTGTTTTACAATTATACTCAAAAAAACAGTTATTTAATTGGAATCTAAAAATATAAAGCCATACTTGAGATTGAATTTAAACAACAATTATTCAATCAATACTAAAAGTGTAAAAATATTATAAACTAATTTTCTCATTTTAAATTATTGGGGATGAAAAAATATGTTGCCACAAGAATGGTGACAATGTTTGGGGTTTTAATGATTACACTACTAATCACGATTGCTCTTGTTGGTTCCAATATGGATACAATCCTAAAACAAGGAATAGTTTTTCAAGTGAGATCAGAAATTACAGAAGATCCCACAATAGCTGAAAGTTTTTCGTCAGTTAATGAATTTGAAAGATTTGTTCAAAATCAAATAGATCATAGAATAAACATTTTGGGACTTGATGAACCATGGCACTCCCCTCAAAGAATTGGTTTAACAATGTATAAGATACTTTTACTTGATTTTGGACATGCAACATTTCTTACTAGTGATGCAGGATCATCTAATGTAAAAGATATAATTTTTGAAAAACTTCCAAGGACAATTTTACTTTTTACAACTGCCACAATAATTATCTCAATAATTGGAATATTTCTAGGAGCATTATCTGCAAGTAAAATAGGCTCAGTTATTGATAGAATTACATCAAGTTTTGCAATAATTAGTTCTAGTTTTCCTGTATGGTGGATAGGAATGTTAATGATATTTCTATTTGCGTTTACATATCAAATATTTCCTGCAAGAGCAACTCCAGATATCCCATCATCAGATCCAGGATACATTGCGGCTTTATTGTATCACATGACACTACCGTTAATTACAATTGTAATGATTGGCTTTGGTTCATGGGCATATCTAGTAAGAAATTTCATGGTAGGAATAATGCAAGAAGATTTCATCATGGCAAAAAAAACAATAGGTATCAATAATAAAAAAATAATTTATTCACATGCCCTAAAAAATGCAGCACCACCAATCATAACAGTTTTGGCACTTAGCTTATCAGGATCTTTAGGTGGAGCAATTATCACAGAAGCTGTTTTTGATTGGCCAGGGATGGGAAGATTGTACTTTGAAGCAATTACAGTCATGGACCTACCAGTAATAATTGGGTCAACATACATTCTCACAGTGTTTTTCCTTGCAAGTATATTCATTGCAGATTTACTGTATGGTTATTTTGATCCAAGAGTGAGAACAGGGCAATGAGTAGTATTAGTCCACAAGAAATTAAAGAAGAATTTTTGAAAAGTAAAATGGGGATTGCAGGAATAATAATTCTTGCCATTCTTGTTGCAACGTCAATTATTGCCATAATTGTAATTCCAGTTGAAACTTTTCAAGAATGGAATAATCCAGAAAACTGGATTTCATACCCTAAAGTGGCAACTCCAGTTTGGGTAAATTTCTTTATGTTAGAAAAAATTCCAGAACATAGAATTTTGGAGAATCCAAATATTCAAATAAATTCAGAGGGAAATATTTCATTAACATCAAATCAATTTGGGTTGATTTTTGAATATGATGATTTTCCAAGTGATTTCATTTATGAATTTTCAGCAAAATATCAGGATTCACCATTACTGCAAATGTCAGTAATCAGACCAGATGGAATAAAATTACAACTGTTATCAACATCACTCCCATACTCAAATTCAAAAACAATTCACAGTGAGAGAATATTTTCAACTGATAATGCAATAAAGAAAAATTTATCATTGCAATCTAAAGTATTTGCATTTGATCTAAATGGGTTATCTACTGAGGACATTGTTTTTTCAAAAACAAAAACCAATGAACCACTAAAAGGAAAATATATTTTTTTAATTGATATGTATTCAGTAAATACTCAACCGCAAATTACAGAATCAAAATTAATCATAGGAGGTAAGGCATTTGGAATAATGGGAACTGATGAATTAAGACGAGATCTAGCAATTGGGTTATTGTGGGGAACACCACTGGCATTGTTTATTGGATTAGTTGTTGCCTTTGCATCAGTTACTATGGGATTACTTTATGGGGTGTATGCAGGATTCAAAGGTAAAAAAACAGATGAAACAATGATGAGATTCAATGATGTAATCTATGCATTGCCTGTACTTCCATTTTTAATCATACTTTCAGTAACAATCAGCAATAGCATATTTGTGATGATAGGGTTTTTGATGGTTTTTGGATGGGTGGGAGTTGCAAAAGTTGCAAGAAGCATGTCACTTCAAGTCAAAACTCGTGGATATGTAGATGCATCTAGTATGATGGGTCAAAAAGATTCTAAAATAATTCTCAAGCACATATTGCCACAATTACTACCATATGCATTTGCAAGTATTGCAATTTCTGTTCCAGCTGCAATTACTACTGAAGCAGGGCTTAGTTTTCTGGGACTGGGGGATCCATCATTTCCAACATGGGGTCAAATACTTCATGATGCAAACATATTCGGAGCTGCAGCAAGAGGGTTATGGTGGTGGATAGTACCACCAGGAGTGATGATTGCAATAACTGGTTTAGCATTTGTCTTTATTGGCAATGCACTTGATGTAATAGTGAATCCAAAGTTAAAACGATAACAAACCTATAGGTCAAATTTTCGAATTAATTCAATAGCATCATCATTCAATTTTATTGAATAGCAGAATGAGTTTTCATCATTGATTGCTGCTAATTTGTTAGCAAATACTTTTTTGCTATGACCACCATATGATGCGGTATCTGATTCATCAAAGCATATGGTCATTTGTTTCATTTTAAGATTATTTTTTAGAAGGAAACCAATAAATTTTTTGTAATTTTCAGTTTCAAACCAGTCTATATTTTTTTCTTGACTCACTCCGATCCATATCTCAATGGAGTTTTGGTATAATACTTTTTTTCTTAATTCTTCTAATGCCATTTTTCATTCGCCGTTAAAAATCTGCACGTTGCATTTTTGAGCCGCATCTTGGGCAAGTACCACCTTTGTGTTTGTTGTTACAAACAAGACAAACATA
>JAPYTM010000014.1 GCA_029941825.1 Candidatus Nitrosopumilus sp. | reverse complement strand
ATCTCCATTTAGGATCTACTTTGAAAAATGAGAAATTAAAATAATATTGTTCACTGTTATCTGACATATTTCATTCCATCTTGAAACCCTATTTAAACAAAAACTTGATTTTCTTTTGTAGAATCTCCATGATTTTCTCTCGGGATTTATGACCTGATTTAATTTAAACATGTGTAGTTGATACTCTAAAATGTTTTGCAAGTTTTTTTATAATTTCTTTATTTGCTTCTCCTTTGATGGGTTTTGATTTTATTCCCACATTGATTTGGTTCTTTTCTATTTCTAGAAATTCTTTAGAAAATTCTACTTGAACTTTGTAAATCAATAGTTTTTTGGAAAAATGTTCTGCTTAAATTTGATTAGGCTGGTTGTTCTAAAACCCACTCATAACCTTCTGCTTCTAGTTTGTCTGCAAGAGATGCATCCCCTGTTTTCAATACTTGTCCTCTAGCAAATACATGAACAAAGTCTAGTTTGTCTAAGAATTTTAGAATTCTAGCATAGTGAGTAATTATAATTATTGTTGCATCTTTACCTGCAACTTGACTGATTGCTTTTGCCACTGCTTGAACTGCATCTATGTCTAAACCAGAATCCGGTTCATCTAAAATTGAAATTTTTGGTTTTAGTACTGCCATTTGTAATACTTCTGCACGTTTTTTCTCTCCACCTGAAAAACCTTCGTTAAGATATCTTGAAAGAAATTCTTCTTTTAATCCAACTTTTTCTAAATTTTCTTTAAGATATTTTTGAAATTCTCTTACAGTGATGAATACTTCTCTATCATCCCCTTCTAGTGCTTTACTTAGTGAATTGTAAGCTGTTCTAAGAAAGTGAGAAAACCCTACTCCTGAAACTTCTGTTGGATATTGAAATCCTAAAAATAATCCTTTTTTTGCTCTTTCATCTGCAGTTAAATCTAAAATACTTTCACCGTTTATCAAAATATCTCCTTGTGTAACTTTGTATTTTGGATGTCCGAGCAATGTGTAAGCTAGTGTACTTTTTCCTGAACCATTAGGCCCCATGATGGCATGTACTTCTCCAGGTCCTGTTTTTAGATTAACACCTTTTAGAATTTCTTTACCTTCTCTTGTAACATGAAGATCTTTGATTTCTAAAACTGCCATGTTGCGCTTTGTTTTCTTTCTATATATAATACCGACGAAATTTAGCTAATCCTAACCTGAAGTTTTTAAAAATAAAATGAAAAAGGGGGGATTTAGTTTTTGGCCAGAGATGGTCTCAAAGTAATTTTGAGTTTGTAACTTGTTAGAATCTCTTTACATCTGTTTCTGATAGTAACTTCTGTAACTCCTGCAATACTTGAAACGTCTCTTTGAAGCACGTTTTGTCCAAGTAGTACTGATGAAACGTATAGGTATGCTGCTGCAATTCCATTTGGAGCTTTTCCATCTGAAATGTTACTATCTTTTGTTTTTTCTGCAATTTCTAAGGCTAATCTTTCGACTCTAACCTCAGTTTGTGTCATGTTTGCTATTTTTGAGATGTATTTGTCCATGGTTACTACTGGGGCTGATAATTGCCCCACTTCCATTACCATGGTTCTATAGTATTTTGCTGCAAGTTTTGTTTTTGATTTAACATCTTTTGCTGGACATATTCCTCGGCAAATTTCTTCTAGTGATCTTACTACTTCACATTGTTTACATGCTATGTAAATTGTAGCAGCTGTTATACTGACTACTGATTTTCCCTTCACATCAACATGTCCGTCCAAGTCTCTGTATATCATAGAAGCAGTTTCCAACACATTCTTTGAAAGATTAAGACTGTTACATGTCTCACCCATTTTTGCTAAAACATTTGCAAGTCTTCTTTCTTTTGGTGATGAAATTCTTACTCTTTGTTGCCATTTTCTGAGATTGCGCATTTGGTTTGAAACTTCGTGGTTGATTGTTTTTCCACTAAAGTCTTTTGTTCCCATTGAAATCTCAGTTGTTATTCCCAAATCATGTTGAGAATATGTTGTTTGTCCGGTTGCTCTTGCTAGCTTCATCTTGTCTTCGAGATTTGAGCTAATTGTTTCTGGACCACTATCTACAATCTGATCAGCGACCACAATGCCGCAACCAGAGCAGATTATTTCACCATTTTGCATGTCATCTACTAATGTAGATTTACATTCAGAACAGCTTTGTTTTTCTAGTATGTTCATTTTTTTCTTCTCCTAAATTTTTTGTTTGTACTTACAGGAGTTTCTTCATCTGCGAAAACATTTTTGCCAATGAATTTTTTTATATTATTTGTTAATGGAATTGCTGATGCAAACGGCCTATTTACTGGACCTATCAATTCCATTACTTTTGCAACTCTAGTTCCCTTTTTGTCACAGAGTATTTGTCCTTCAGCTAATTCTTTAGATAGCTGAATGATTACCCTGCCACTACCGGCTAGGTGCATTATTTCGCCTACCTCCTGCAATTAAGAATACTAGTTATGATACTATTATCATAGACTTCTGTCAACTTTACTTTAGTTAAGAGCTAGATTTGATTTTATTTTGATTGTTTGGATCTTTTAGAAACTAGTTTTTCTGAGATTCTATTAAGAATTTTTGTTTTGGTTGATTCTTTTGGCAATACTATGTATCCTGATCTTACAAACGGTCTTTTAGGAAATCTCACTTTCTCATTTGACTCTGTAATTTCTAAACCTGCAGACTTTGCAGCATCCTTTAATTCTTTTAGTGAAGGATCAAAAACACATTTCTCTAACCCCACTCTTCTTCCTTTAGATTTTTTTAAATTCTTGTTGAAATAATCCAACCAGATTACGACATGCTCGTAATCTTTCATTTTATTCCTTTAGTAATATTGCGTTAACTATTCCGTTTTGTCCAGGTTTTGAAATTACTCTACACTTTCCTTCTTGTGTTTCTAGAATTGCACCCTTGGTAATAATGCCACGTCTTTTGTAATCATTGTTTGTAGCATTATCTAAAACTTTGATAATTTTTGCTTTCTTTACTTTTGCATCACCTGTTGCTAGATTTACAAAATCAATTGTTTTCAAAGCTGTTTTTTTATTATTACCTCTAACTCTTCTTGTAATTGTTACTTGAGCACCATTTACAGCTTCATTTGGATATCTATCAATTTCATATTTTCTTCTAATTCTAAGTGGAACTCTTCGTCCTCCAGTGATTTTACTGGTTGCTAAATTCTCTACTGATTTTCTCACGATAACTTGACTGAATTACTCTAATTTATACAAAACGCAAAAAATTAGCCTTAAACTAAAAAAATCATTCAGCTTAGTTTTGTATAATTTGTGGTGTTGGATTTGTATGTCCCATACTTGCTGTTTTTCTTACTTTGGAGAATAATCTTTGTTTTAGATCTTCTGTATCTCCTTGTATTCCAAAATATTTTTGAAATTTATTTGTAGTTGAATAAATTTTTAATCTGCCCACATTTTGATGATTGATAAAATCTAATTGTCGTAATTCTTTTAGATGTGCATAAACCCCTGAACCTCTTGTTTCAACAAGTTGTTTTGATGAGATTGGTTGTTGGTATGCAATGTATGATAATGTTTTGAGTGTAGCGTTTGGGAGAATTGGTTTTGAAGCATATCTTTTCACTGTGGAGCTAAATTCTGGTTTTAATTGAAAAACATATGATCCATCTGGAAGTATTACTACTTCTAGTGCTTTGAATGCTGATTTTGTCTTTTTCATTATACTGTTGAGTAATTCCAGTGTCTTTGTTCTAGATTCTGTGCCTGATGCTCTAATCAAATCTTCAATTCTAAGTGGTCTACCTGCTGAATACAATGCAGCTTCAATTCGTGCTGTTGCTTCATCCATATTCTCAATCTTAACCATGCTTATCCCTCCATTGAAACTTAGTTAAAGAAATTTTTTCTCCATTTTTGATCAGTTTGTTAATTTTTCTTTGATTGCTATAATTTTGATATCATCTTCAACTTGTTCAAGATCAACCTTTTGATCTCTAGCCAAAAATAACACTGCAAAGAAACATCTGATTGAATCAACTTGATCAAGTTCTGCAACTATCTCCTGAAGAAATCCAAACCCTGTTGCTGTAATCTTTTTCATTACTAGATCTTCATACTTTCCAATTATATTTTCAAGTGAAATTAAATATTCTTGAAAATCTGGTGCTTCAATTGGCTCAACGTCAATTTGTCTATTTCTTCTTGATTGAGGATTTGCAATTGTACCTATAAGATTTTGAAGTAATCCTAACAAATCATCTAATGAAACTGGATATGTTGATTCATGTCTGTATGGAATATCAATTAATTCAATATCCACATCTGTTCTTTGATGCATTGATTTTTTTTCCATTGCAGCTCTTTGTAATGCAAATATACTTTCCACTTTCATTCTATAGATTTGTGATGATGCAAGTGCTGCCATTCCTGCGACTTTGAGATCTTTTTTACCTGTTTTTTCTAGAATTTTTTTCAATAAATCTAAAATTTGAATTAAATCAATATCCCAAACATCTTTTTTGGCAATTGATGATGGACTAAATAAAATATTTATCGGTTCTTGAGAAATACTGTTAGGTGTTTGTGATTCACTCACATGACATCTCTTTGACTATTCAATAATATCTAATGGCTCTATTTTTTCTTCACTTCCAGTCAACTCTTATATTGTTAAGACGAAAAACGTGTTTATGAAATCTGCAAGAATCACCGCACCTAATGAACCACTTGCAGTATCTGAGAGTGACACACCAAAACCCCATGGAACTCAGGTTTTAGTTAAAGTAAAATCTGTGGGTGTTTGTCACAGTGATTTACATCTGTGGGAAGGTGGGTATGATCTTGGTGATGGTCAATTTATGAAAGTAACTGATAGAGGTGTAAAGTATCCTGTAACTCCTGGACATGAGATTGTAGGTATTGTTGATGAAATTGGTGATTCCGTTTCTGATGTTTCAAAAGGAGATGAAGTTTTAGTTTTTCCTTGGATAGGTTGTGGAGAATGTCCTGCATGTAAAGTAGGAAATGAAAATCTTTGTGATACACCAAAATCTATGGGTGTTTTTCAAGATGGTGGTTATTCTGATTATACCTTAATTCCTAATTCTAAATATTTGGCAAAACTTGATGGTGTTGATCCTGATGCTGCTACTTCGTTAGCTTGTTCTGGACTCACTGCATACACTGCAATTAAAAAAGCAAATCAAAATACCCCTGAATTCTTAGTTATTGTTGGTGCTGGTGGATTGGGATTAATGGGAGTTCAAATTGCACACGCAATTACTGATGCTAAAATAATTTGTGTTGACTTGGATGATAAAAAATTAGAAACTGCAAAGGGGATGGGTGCTGATTATACAATAAATTCTAAGGATCCTGAAACTTCCCAAAAAATACTTTCAATATGTAATGACAAAGGTGCTGATAGTGTTATAGACTTTGTAAACGCTCCACCAACTGTAAAGTTGGGGTTATCCGTACTACGAAAGAGAGGAAATTTGGTTCTAGTTGGATTGTTTGGGGGTTCTATTGAGTTATCTCTTGTAACAATTCCTCTAAAGTCAATTATTATTCAAGGTGCATACACTGGAAATTATACTGACATGGTTGAACTTCTTGAACTCGCAAGAAAAGGTACTATCAACCCTGTAATCTCTAAAAGATATTCTCTTGATGATGCAAATATTGCTCTAGAAGATCTTAAGGCTCGTAAAATTATTGGACGTGCTGTAATAAATCCATAATTAACCATCAATTATAAAATCTCATAAACTACAATTTTGAATATTGTTATTCACTTTAAAATTAAATTGTAATGTTGCACTTTCCCGCCACAAAAATAAATACTTTAACACTACATTTGATTTATTTCTAAATTAAATTGAATCTCAAAAAAAAAACCTAAACTTTTTTTTTGACAAGCCTACTCATCTAATATCCAACCTGATTTTAAAATATCTTGATCTTCCTCCTCTCCAATATGTGTAGCAAACCTCCAAATGAATAATGCTTTTGTATTCATTTTCTCTTTAATTTTTAATAGTGATTCTATTTCTGAATCTAGATTGTGATCTGCTGTTCCATGTTCTTTACAAAATTTACATTTCTGATCAAATGTAATTGGTTCAAATTCAATTAGAGGATAAGTTCTACATGCAAGTGGTCTATCTTTGTAAATTTTACAAGGAAACCCACCATGTGGTGATTTATCTCCACTATTTGTATCCAAAAATGGACATGTGTTTCCATTTTTTTCTACACCCATTAATTGATATGCCAAAACTTTTGTTGGAATTGAATTTCTATCTTCAGAAATTCCTATTCTTGGTACAATTTTTATTTTTAATCCATTTGTTTTTGATAATTTTTCTATCCTTTCTTTTTCTTCGGGTAGTATGAGCACTCCTATTTTTCCAAATTCTTTGCTTGGATAATACTCTCTTTCAACACAACATTGAGAACATTCATCTATGCATCTAAATTCCACAAATTACTTTTTCTAATAATGAATAAAATCTCTTGTGTATTGAAATTTTTTTTAAAATATTATGCCAAAAAACCCTACAAGTTATATGCTCATAGCATGAATGAGGGTTATGGGTAAGCGCCAAGTAAAAAATGAAAGTGCTCTTAAGGAAATTCGTCTTCCAGAAGAAGGCGAACTTTTTGGTCGTGTATTGAAAATGATGGGTGGCGAAAATGTCATGATAAAATGTGCTGATAATCTTACTAGACGTGGAAGAATTAGGGGAAAATTAAAGAGAAGAGTTTGGATTAGGGATAACGATATTGTAATAATTGCTCCTTGGGATTTTAAAGAAGATGAACGTGGAGATATAATTTGGAGGTTTACTCTTCCACAAGTACAATGGTTGAAAGAACAAAATCACATTCCTAAAGATTTCTAATTTTTGAGTTGACAAATTTCTTATATCTTACTTAATATAGTGAATGATTTGCTTACCAATCAAATGGAACAAGGTACCGTAAAATGGTTCAATCGAACTAAGGGCTTTGGTTTTATCGAAAGAGAAGGTGGGGACGATCTATTTGTTCACAAAACAGATGTTGACGGATTCATCAACGAAGGCGATAAAGTCGAATTTGAGATTGGCGAAGGTCAAAAAGGACCAGCAGCTCAAAAAGTCAAAAAAACAGAATAGACAATGAATTTTTAATTTAAGATTTCATCTTTGTTTTCTTAAACTAGTCTTTCTTTTTATTATTTTTAAAATCATTTTTTAGTTTTAAGTAGGGTTGTGGTCCCAAGCGACGGAATTGAACCATCGACAACCCGGTTTCTGTATGCCTGATATGCTGTTTTTCAGTCAGCCATCTAAAGCCGACAACTACAGCCGGGAGCTCTACCAGGCTGAGCTAGCTTGGGACAAGGAAACGAAGATCCCTTCTATTAAAAAACTATCGTAGATGATTTTTACTATATGATCGTAAATTCAATATAAGCATAAATACTCTCAAAAATTGTTGGTGATTTATGTCTAAACTAGAATTATCATTTTCTGGTTATGTTTGTGCACCTTATTTACATACGGATATCTCTGCCAAATTAAAACAACTTTGGACAAAATCAAAAAATATTGAGAAATTATTTTTTGTTACAGGAACATTTTCTAGTGAAAGTAAACCATACTTTGATAATCCTTCAAATCATTATCTTCTAGCAAAATTCAAAGACAGTGTACTGATATCTAATGATCTTTCTAAATATAATCAAGAAAAAACATCTTTTGTATTTAATATCAAAGATGAATTATTCCATAGAGCAGTAGATGGTGATACTAATTTCATATCTGTATATTATATGGAATATGATACAAATGATGAAGATTATCAAGAAATTGCAAATCTCTTTTTAAAAAAGATAAAAATTGAGAAATCTGGATTTGGAAATATGGTGACTTATTGTTTAACCCCTCCAAAATTTACATTTCCATACTCTGAAAGTATTATAGTTATTGAAGTTGGAAGTGAACAGAGTCATCAAAGTATGAAAAAGTATTGTGATCAAACTAGACGTGATGCTAACAGAAAGGGATTGACAATGACTAATCTGCTGAGTTTCTCAATTCTTGATAAACTCAAATAGAAAAGTTAAATATTCGACCAAAAACTGTTTTTCATGAGTAAACCTTCTGATCTTGGTTCTTTGAAAATTGGTTCATACATTCTATTACCTCATACTGATCAACCTAGTGGAGAACCATGTAAAATTGTTGAATATGATACATCAAAGCCTGGAAAACACGGTTCAGCAAAAGCAAGAATTGTTGGACAGGGAATTTTTGATGGTCAAAAAAGACCTCATGTTGGCCCAGTCAGTATGCAAATTCACATCCCTATGATTAACAAGAAAGTAGGTCAAATCATCTCAATTAACGGTGATACTATTCAGGTGATGGATTCTGAATCTTTTGAAACAATTGACATTAGCATGATTGATGATGAAGTTAAAGGAAAATTAGAAAATGGACAAAATGTAGAATATTGGGTTGTGATGGATAAAACTAAAATCATGCGTATTAAGAATTAATACGGATGCTGATGATTATCGGAAAAGCCGTCTGATTCTATGATGACGATTATGAGTATTGAAGCGTCCTTTTTGAATAATCTTGAAAAATTTATTGAATAGAATATTTTTTAGATGATGAAATTAGCTTCTCTTTTTTCTGGTGGGAAAGATAGTATGTATGCTATTTATCTTGCACAAAAACAAGGACATCAAGTAACTTGTTTACTAAGTGTTTTTCCAAAATCTGAAGAAAGCCATTTACTACATCATCCAAATTTACAATGGACAAAATTACAATCCATATCTATGAATATTCCACAACTAACTGCTTATTCTATTTCTGATGAAACTACTGATGAATTATCTGCATTAGAAAATTTATTAAAAACTGCAAAAGAAAAATTTCATATTCAAGGATTAGTTCATGGTGGCATTAAAAGTAAATTTCAAAAAGAAAAATTTGAAACACTATGTTCAAAATTAGATTTAATTGCAATTGCGCCATTGTGGAATACTGAATCAGAACAATACATGTATGATTTAATTAATTCAGATTTTCTTTTTATTATGATCACTGTATCTTCAGATGGACTTGATGAGAAATGGTTGGGAAAATCAATTTTAAAATCAGATATTAATATTTTAAAAAAATTATCTGATAAATTTAAATTCAACTTAAATTTTGAAGGTGGTGAATCTGAAACATTTGTAATTAACTGTCCTTTGTTTTCAAATCCAATTAAAATTAATCAAGGTAAAAAAATATGGGATGGTTATAGAGGAAGGTTTGAAATAGTGGGTGCGGAGTTAAATTACAATGCTTGATGGACTTAAGGATAGTTTAGGGGCTGCAATCAAAAAAATTGTAAAATCTTCAGGTATAGATGAAGAACTAATCAAGGAATTATCCAAAGATGTTCAAAGAGCCTTACTACAATCTGATGTTAATGTTAGATTAGTTCTTGAAATTACAAAACAATTAGAAGAACGTGCATTAAATGAGACCCCACCTCCTGGACTTTCTCGTAAAGACCATATTGTGAAAATACTTTATGATGAACTCTCAAAATTATTAGGTAATGAATCTGATTTTGATTTTAAACCTGGAAAACAAAATAAAATAATTTTACTTGGAATTCAAGGTAGTGGAAAAACAACTATTGCATCAAAACTTGCCAGATTTTTAACTAGACAAGGGTATAAAGTTGGAGTTGTGGGTGCTGATACCTACAGACCTGGTGCTTTAGTTCAGCTTCGAACAATGTGTGAAAAATCTAATGTTGAAGTGTATGGTGAAGAAAAAAATAAAGACTCTCCTAGTATTGTAAAAAATGGACTAAAATATTTTGAATCTCAACCATTAGATGTAATTCTAATTGATACAGCTGGACGTCACAAAGAAGAACGTGATTTACTTGAAGAAATGATTAGAATTAAGGAAGCAGCTGATCCTGATTTGTCACTACTTGTCATTGATGGAACCATTGGACAACAATGTTATGCTCAAGCCGAAGCATTTCATAAAACAATTCCAGTAGGTGGTGTAATTATTACAAAATTGGATAGTTCTGCAAAAGGTGGTGGTGCACTTGCTGCATCTGCAGCAACTGGTGCACAAATAATGTACATTGGTACTGGTGAAAGAATTGATGATTTAGAAAAATTTTCTCCTACTAGATTTGTTGGAAGATTACTTGGGATGGGTGATATTCAAGCAGTATTGGATTTAGCAAAACGATTAGAAAATGAAGGGGATGATGTGAGAATGAAAAGGATCTCTGGTGGAAAAATGAACATGGAGGATTTCCTTTATCAATTAGAAGAGGTTACCAAAATGGGTTCTTTACAAGGAATTCTTGAAAGTATGCCTGGTCTTTCAGGGATGGTAAAAGGTGATCAAGTAAATCAAATGGAGGGACGAGTTTCAAAATGG
The DNA here is from genome assembly GCA_029941825.1 of Candidatus Nitrosopumilus sp. GTDB lineage: Archaea > Thermoproteota > Nitrososphaeria > Nitrososphaerales > Nitrosopumilaceae > Nitrosopumilus. Next base: position 2,258 of record JAPYTM010000014.1, on the reverse strand, counting down.
AGGTATATTATTCAAAGTATGACTAAAGGAGAAAAAGCAGATCCTGATTTATTAAATTCATCTCGAATCAAAAGAATAGCACGCGGTTCAGGTTGGCCAGAAGGTGAAGTTAAAGAATTGATGAAGAATTATAAAAATTCTAAGAATATGATGAAAGCTTCTAAGGGACGTCAAATGCAAGGTACTCTAAGAAAAATGGGATTGGGATAATTTTACGTGTTAAATTTATTCTAAAATGTCTGATTATCAAAAAATTATTCCTATTGCAAACCAAATCCTAAAAAAATATGAATTATGTGATAACTGTTTAGGTCGTTTATTTTCAAAACAATTACGTCTTTCATCAAATAAACTACTTGGCAAAAAACTTCAGAAAAAGAAAAATTCTGTCCTAAAATGCTACATCTGTAAAAATTTATTTGATAATCTAAACCATTTTTTAAAATTGATGATTGATTCCTCATTAAATTATTCTTTTTCAACATTTAGTGTAGGTGCCATGATTAAACCTTCTATTGCTGATCGTGATGATTACATTCGTTCAAAATATCAATTAACAGGAATTGATAGTGTAAAAACTGACATCACCAAAGAATTGGGAAAATCATTTTCTAAAAAAACAAAAAAAATTCTTGATTTTTTAGATCCACAAATAACATTTACAATAAATTTGAAAGATCAATCTTGCCAATTACGTTCAAAATCAATAACCTTCTCTGGACGATATGTCAAAACACTACGAGGAATTCCACAAAAACAAAAATCATGCATTAATTGTTCTGGAAAAGGATGTAGAATTTGTGATTTTCATGGAATTTTAGAATTTGATAGTGTAGAGGGTATTATCTCAAAATTTCTATTTGAAAAATGTGGTGGAACTACTGGAAAATTTACTTGGATTGGGGGTGAAGATAAATCTAGTCTTGTTTTAGGTGCTGGAAGGCCATTTTTTGTTAAACTTCAAAATCCCCATAAACGAAATTTGAGATCAACTTCTTTATCATTTGATAATCTAAAAATCACCAATTTCAAAATTATTTCTGATTCTCCAAAAAAACCCCTAAAATTTTACTCTTCAATAAAAATAAAAATTTCCACAGAATCTAAAATTGATTCAAAAAATCTAAAAAAATTAAAAGATCTTACAACTAATCCGATAGTAATTTATGAAAAATCTGGTAAACGTACTGAAAAGAAATTATCTTTTGTGAAATATACAAAAAATTCCTCAAATACATTCACCCTGTTTGTCAAAACTGAAGGTGGTTTGCCAATAAAGCGATTTGTGCACAGTGATGATGTTTCACCTGGTATTTCACAAATTCTTGATATTTCATGTATGTGTCAAGAATTTGATTTTTTGGATATTGAAGTATGATGATAACAATTATCTAGTAGCATATATCAAAAATCAACATGCCAATGAGAAAGAAAGGTAAGCACAAAAGACATGCTGATCAAAACGCCGAAGTACGTAAAAGAAAACATGCAAAAGCTGGAAAACCTAGAAACTAATCCAATCAACCTTTTTACATTCAAAATTATCGAGGATGGATATTGGATCCGTTAGCACATTTGAAGGATGCCTATTCTAAAGGAATAATCCCTGATGATGTATATGATTTAATTCTTGAGCGCTTCCCAATTACTATTGCAGGTATCAATAGAATTGAAAAAGCATCAGGAATCAGATATCCTGTTGCATATGTGGAGCCATCACTTGTAATTTCTTCTCCCAATCCAAATTCATATGAATATGGTGTATTGTTTGCACGAACAATCCCTATAGTGTTTGAAGAAAAATTTCAGGTTGTAATACAAATTTCTGCTCCTTTGATAGCTTATGGCCTGAAAGGAACGATTCATGCGATTTTAGCACATGAATTTTTACATTTTCTAGAGCTAATAAGAAAAATTTCAAAGATGGAGTTACTTTCAGATGAAATATCTGGAAATTTATTTGAAAATGTTTACAGTGATGAAACTAGATTGTTTGAACCTAGAGTTGTCTTTAAAGACCGTACTTTGTTAAACCATATCACAAAAAGATTTCCTGCTGGATTTCGAGATTTTAAACTTGAAGAAAAAGCTATAAAACTTTGGGCTGATAGAAATCTTCCAAAATCTAATATTTCTTTAGATACAAATACTGTAAAATTGTCTATGGATTCTCTTTCAAAAATTAAATTAGATCCTGCATTTATTTTAAAAATTGAACAATTAGAAGAAAAAAGTTCTAAAATTCACAAAAAAAGACT
>JAPYTM010000013.1 GCA_029941825.1 Candidatus Nitrosopumilus sp. | reverse complement strand
GCCATAATGCAATTTCTCTTAAGAAAACAAGGATTATAGAAAATTAAGCATCTAATCGTTTCATTGTTGCAGATAAAATAGGAATTTCTTTTGCAATAATTTTCTCAACAGCAGGAATAATTCCAGATCTAGCTTTAACACTTTCTTCATAGATTTCATAAATCTGATCTCTAAATAGTAATTTCATTCCAGGAATAGCAGTAATTCCTTCATCAACAGTTCTAGGATCAGATAAATCTAAAATCAATGTTCCTTTTTTCTTGTCTTCCATTACTAATTTTATTCGATCATATGTAATTACGAAATAATCAGAAGTAGTTGCAACAAAAATGATATCATATTTATCAAAACTAGATAGAACGTCATTAAAGTCAATAGGTGTTCCACCCAAAATTGTTACAAAACCTGTAGCACGTTCAAGAGTTCTACTGGTAACATCAAATTTAATTTCTCTTTTGTTCAAAGTTTTTGCAAGCATAGCAGCTGATTCACCAGTACCAATCAACAATATTTTCTTCTTATCATCAAGCCCCGCTTTTTCATCTACCAGTTTTACTGCAACATCACCAAGAGAAAGTACATCTTTTGAAATTCCAGTAGTATCTCTCATTCTTGTAGATAATCTAATTACACTCTCAAATAATTTATTAAGAATTTTTCCAGAATCACCTGCTTCTTTTGCATCAGTTAATGATTGAACAATCTCATCAAATATTTCTTGTTTTCCAACAACTACAGAATCTAATCCAGATGCTAAACGTAACAGAGGAAGATAAACATCATCACCCCTATACACTTCAAGTGTTTGATCAAAATGATCAATATCAATTTGTTCCAATGAAGACAAAGATACCCATGTGTCTTTGATTTTATTTACGATCAAAGTTTTTCCTTCAGATCTTCTTGCATCAGGAGAATCGCCAGTTTCCACATTACTTACAGTGAATATTTCAACTCTACTTGATGTTTGTATAATTATACATTCATCTACACCAGAAATTTTTTTGAATTCTTTACAAGCTGCTGGAACATCTTTGAAAGTAAATTTTGACAACATATGCAAAGGAACATTTTTGAAAGTTACTCGTGCATTAATTACATCAAAACTTACTTGACTCAAACCATCACCCATTATACTTTGATTTTGTCCCGTCCACCTTTAGCTGTTCGGAAAACATTCATCCCAATGAAAAAATTTTCATGTATTGATTCTAAATAAGTAATTTCATTCTGAGCTTCTTGAGTTTGTTGTTTAGTAGTCTCTGGATCATTTTTTAATTTTTCAAATCTTTGTTTAGCATCTTTCAAAAATATACTGACTTCACGTTCATAATTTGAAACTCCACCATATTCTGGACTCAGAACATGTTCAGGAACATAAGAAGGAGTTTGATCTTGTGGAATTTCAGCTTTTCTTGTAAGGGATTCTTGTTCATCTGCTGAAAGAATGGGTCGTAAAAATCGGTCTTTTTTATCTAAAAAGAATTCAGGCTCACCCATCTCTCGTTTGAAAATTTCTTCACCTTGTCGCTTAAACGTATAATTAGTTTTCTTGGCAACATCTGCTTTCACTTCATCAGCAATTGCTTTGTATTCTTCTTCTGCTGCTTTTTCTGCTTCTATTTTTGCGGCTGTTGCTTTTGCAATAGCTTTTTTTGCTACAGCTTCTGCATCTTCTGCGGCTTTAGCTGCAGATTCAGATTTTATTGCTGCATCAAATGCGGCTTTTGTTTCATCTACTATTTTAGCAGATTTTGTTTTTGCTGTTTTCTCCATAGATGATTTTTTTGATGTTGAATTATCTGTAGATTTTTCTTTCACATTAGGTTCTATTTTATCTTCAGACATCAAAAATTACTAAAATTGCCTGAATTTTAATATTATTGTAAGATAGAAAGTCAGTCATTCCATTTTTTATTATCATAATCAAAAAATTTAGTTTTGATCGGGCTAAAAACAGATCTCAGATACAAATAGAAGAGATAATGGCGCCCTCGGCGGGATTTGAACACGCGTCTCAGCCGTGACAGGGCCGAATTCTAGACCGGGCTATACTACAAGGGCACAAGTAGTATGAATCAAAATCCCAGATTAAAAGTTTCTGTCAGAACAGGTAAATTTGTAAAAGACTAAATTATACGCGAAAACAATTTTTTTTGTGGGTCTATGGCGCAGCCAGGTAGCGCACCGGACTTTTAATCCGGTTGTCGAGGGTCCGAATCCCTCTAGACCCGCTCCCTCTTCTTTACTTTAATTATTGAATAATTTCATCAATTTGTTTTTGTAAATCTTCAATAGATGAATTGATTTTATTTTCTCGTTTAGTTATACTGATTCGACAATCGTTAATCTTTTGAGATCTATCAGAAATCATTCGTTTTTGTTCGTCATATCCTGAAGAACCATAAGATTTTCTATCTTTTAAGGAAGAAATAACGGTAGTAGAAGAGATTATTTTTGAAACAATTTTTGGATCAACTTTTGTATCAATCACTGATTTTTTAATTTCTGTGGGAGTTAACTTCGAAATAGGTTTTTTTGATTGATGTGCTAATTGAACCAAGATACCTGAAATTTTGTGTGTTACTCTAAATGGAATTCCTTCTTGAACTAATTTTTCAGCTATATCTAATGCAATTAGATTACTTGATTCTGTAACTTTTTTCATTTGTTTTTCATTAACTTTCAAAGTAAGAATAATTGATTTTAAAATTAATAGTGCATTAATAGATATTTTAGATGTAGACCAAATGGATGATTTGATTTGTTGTAAATCACGTCCATAACCAGATGCTAAACCTTTGATGGTGGTTAAAATTGCAGTTAGATTTCCTATTACTTCAGCAGTTTTACCTCTTGTCAATTCTAAAATATCTGGATTTTTCTTTTGGGGCATTACACTTGAAGGGGATGTAAATTCATCAGCAAGTTCTATAAAAGAAAATTCAGATGTAGACCAAATTACAAAATCTTCAGATATCTTGCTTAGATTAGTCATCATTATTGAAATCATTGCAACATATTCTGCGACAAAATCACGTGTACTTGTTGCATCAATAGAGTTCTCAACTACACCATCAAAACCTAACATCTTTGCAGTGCTATGTCTATCAATTGGGATACTTGTACCACCAACAGGTCCTGCGCCAAGTGGGCTTTGGTTTACTCGTTCAAAAGTTCCATAAAGTCGTTGAAAATCTCTGTACAAAACATCAGCATGAGCTAAAAGATAATGAGAAAATAGACCTGCTTGAGCTTGTTGAAGATGAGTGTAAAGGGGCATGATTGTTTTTTGGTGATTTTTAGCCACAGAAACAAGGGATTCTATCATATCTAAAAGGCAATTACAAATAATATTGATGTCATCTCTAAGTTTCATTCGAATATCTAAAACAACCTGATCATTACGTGATCTTGCAGTATGCATTTTTCCTCCACTTGCCATACCAGCTTTTTTGATAACTAATGATTCAATTAATTCATGAATATCTTCTGCTCCAGATGACGTATCAAATTTTTCTTTTTTTAAAGATTCTAAAGATGATAAAATTTTTTTTGCATCATTTTTTGTTATGATGTTATTTTGATACAACATCAAAGTGTGAGCTTGACTTCCAACAATATCATAAAGTGCAATTTCAGAATCATCATTTATGGATGAAACATAATCTAAAGTAATATCACTCAAATCATTATCAAGACGAGAACGATACATTACATAAGATTCTAAAATGGTTATATATAGCATCGATGCTTGTGCACACATGAGTCAAGACATCAAACTGCTACGAGTAAAAATCTTTGATGAGTTATCAAAGATTGTAGATCCAGAAATCAACACATCGATTGTTGAATTAGAATTAATTGATGAAGTTGACATCACCGATAGCAATGTTAAAGTTGATTTACATCTAACTAGTCCATTCTGTCCAGCAGTTTTTGGTTTTAAGATTTGTCAAGATGTTCATGATTATCTTTTGAAGGTAGATGGAGTTGATGATGTTAAAGTAAATGTTTCAAATCACTTTATGGCAGAACAAATTAACAATCAAGTAAACAATAGCCCAAACCCAAAAAAATTAGGTTAACTTCTAAACCCTAACAAATATCCTCGAAGTAATTGAATTCCCATTGCAGGATCAACACCTTTTGGACATACTTGACTACATGAGCCAGCAAAATGACATCTCCATATACCATGAGATTCATCAATAATTTTTAGTCTAGTATCTTTTCCCTTATCTCTACTATCAGCAACATATCGATATGCTTGAGCTAATGCTTGAGGTCCAACAAATGAAGAATCTGTTGCCATAGTGGGACATGCAGAATTACACAAACCACATTTAATGCAATTAGCAAATTGGATGTATTGTTCTACTTCTTTTGGAGATTGTAAGAATTCTCGTTCATCAGATTCAAGTTCCGAATCATCTCGAATAAGATAAGGTTTGATTTTATGGTGAGAGTCAAATAATCTTTCAAATTTTACTGCTAAATCACGAATTATTGGAAAATTATTCATTGGTTCAACAGTGATAACATTTGAGTTTAATTCACTAATTTTTGTAAAACATGCAAGTCTTGGTTTTCCATTAATCATCATCCCACATGAACCACATGTAGCTTGTCTACAAGAATAACGAACAGCTACTGAATGATCAAAGTGTTTTTTGACTTCAAGAATTGCTTCTAAAACAGTAGTCCATTTCTCATATGGAACAGAAAATTCCATGAATTGACTAGACTCATCATGTTTAGGATTATATCTTGAAATTCTAAGTGTAATTGATTTTGAAGAAGATACTGGTGTCGATGTTTGTTCATCTGCAATACTTGATACTTGGGCCAATTCTAAATCATTCCCATGTTAGTCATAATAATTGTTCTTGAACCATATACTATTAATCCAATCATTGCTGCAAAGCAGCCATACGAAACAGCTTTTTCATATGTTTTTCCTTGTTTTAATTCTAACAAAATAACTCGCAGACCATTAAATCCATGAACTGAAAGTAAAATCAATATTAATTCTAACATTATAGCATATGGAATAAATTTGTAATTTGCAAGAACACTTTCATATTCTAAAGATTCTGCAAATCCCTGTGTAAGACGCATCAAAATATGAACTGCAACTAATGCAACTGCAGCTAAAGCAGTACCATAATGGATTTTCATAATTGTACTTTCTCTCATATTATTCACCAAACATTACCGCTAATCCATACATCATTGCAGCAGCTGCAAGAACAATTGCAGAATAGATTCCTATTTTATGCCTATAATTTTGAGATGCAGGATCATATGGGTAATCAGGTCTAGTAGGTTTACCTACACCAACTCCACCATGTCCTAACATTACTCTAACTCCATTAACAGTATGAAATACACACATCCCAATTACCACGGTTAAAAAAATATGTCCTTCTGTAGTTTGAGTTAGTTCTAAAAATTCATCCCACCCTACTTGCCCTCTTAAAATATTACTTGTTTCATAAATGTGAGCTACAAAATATGCTAACAACCCTAATCCACTTAATCGCATTAACAGATATGCTACTCTTTCAATTCCATATCTACTAGGATTGGCCATTCCACGAATACCTTCTTTGTGTTCATCTGAAGTCATCTAATATTTTCTCTCCACTGGCTGATACTTAGTAATTGTTACTGGATGAGTTTTCATAATTGGTTCATTTGGATCATAATAAGCAAGTGTGTGATGTAAAAAGTTTGCATCATCACGTTTAGGATAATCAGTTCTTGAATGTGCACCACGTGATTCTTTTCTATTAATTGCACCAAGTAATACAATTTCTGCTACTCGGAACATGGAATCAAGTTCCATGACATTTGAAAAATTAGTATTGTATTCTTTTGCTTTATCATCAACATGTTTCCAAGCAAGTTTTTTTAATTCACGAACTTTCTTTAAACCGTCAACAAGATCAGTTTCATTTCTATAAACATATGCTTTATTGTTCAAAGTATCAGTAAGTTCTTGTCTAATTTCATATGGATTAACATCACCATTTCCTCTGAATATTCCATCGTAGATTCTTTTTTCTTCTAAAGTAACTAAATGATGTGGCCATGGATTTGATGTTGTTTTATTTTGAATGTATTCAATTGCTAATTCACCAGTAATTTTACCCCAAACAATACATTCTGAAGTTGAATTTGCACCTAAACGATTTGAACCATGAACACTATTACATGCAGCCTCACCAGCAGCCCAAACACCTTGAATTTCAGTTGCACCGTCAATATCAGTATGTAGTCCACCCATCATATAGTGGCAAACAGGTCTAATGTCAAGCAAATCTTTAGCAGGATCAATTCCAGAAAATTTAATAGAAATTTCTCTAATTCCACCTAATTTTTCCTTAATCTTCTCATCACCAAGATGTCGAATATCAAGTTTCATACAATCAACTCCAGTTTCATGTTTGAACCCACGGCCTTCTTGAATTTCAGTCATAATTGATCTTGATACAATATCACGAGGAGCTAATTCCATTTTACTTGCAGCATAATTTTTCATAAATCGTTCACCTTTGTTGTTAAGTAGATAACCACCTTCACCTCTTGCACCTTCTGTGATTAAAATTCCAGAGGGTAAAATTCCGGTTGGATGAAATTGTACAAACTCCATATCTTTTAGAGCCATACCAGCACGTAACCCCATATCTAATCCATCAGGAGTTGATGAAAGGGCATAAGTCGAAAAGCTGTATAATCTTCCAGCACCCCCAGTTGCAATGATTAGTGCTTTACCTTTAATTGTGTAAAATGTGCCAGATGATAATTCTATTGCAGTAAGTCCCATGAATCTTTTTCCATCATGAATTATTGATGTTGCAAACCATTCGTTAAGATATTCAATATTTTCAAATTTTTGACATGTATCATACAAAGTTTGCATTTCAAAGAATCCAACTTTATCAGACGCATAAGTTGCTCTTGGAAAACTGTAACCACCAAAGTTACGTTGATCAATTCTACCATTTTCTCGTCTAGACCATGGCATTCCCCAATGTTCTAATTGATGAATTTCCTTTGGTATTTCAACACAAAGTCTTTCAGCAACATCTTGATCTGCAAGAAAATCGCTTCCTTTCACAGTATCATAAATGTGAGATTCAATAGTGTCACCTTCATCGTCAAAAAGCACTGCTGCTGTTCCACCTTCTGCAGAAACAGAGTGAGAACGCATTACCTGTACTTTTGAAACAATACCAATTTTTAGATGAGGTCCTTTTTTTGCAGCAGCAATTGCTGCTCGTAATCCAGCAAGACCAGAACCACAAATTATTAGATCAAATTCTATAGAATCAGTCATTTTTCAGTGAAACTTGCTTTGAACAGGTTAAAAATGTAGTAATTTGCAGGCATAACGAAAATATTAAAATATATCACTAGTGATATCACTAGTGATGATTTCAGAATGGTTTCAAAGAGTAGGTAGTTCAGTACCTAGAGGGTTTTCAAGATATTTCATTTTAGAATTATTAAAAAAGAAGACACATACTGGAAAAGAAATAATCGATTATGCATTTGAACAAAGTAACGGAATTTGGAAACCATCTCCAGGATTAATCTACCCGTTATTAGGAAGATTGTTAGATGAAGGGTTAATTGAAGAATCTAAAAATGGAAAATACCAGTTAACAAATCTAGGAAAAGAAACCGCAGAAGATGTTGATAAAATAAATGATATTGTTAGAAAGCAATTAGATGTTTTATTCAGATTAGGTAACGTGGGGAGATTTGTTGCAATGGATATATTGGAAAAAATTTCATCAATGGGAACTATTCTGAGTTCAAATTTTGCTCATATGACTAATGAAGAAACAACAAAATACAAAGAATTTCTTGAATCAGAATTAAATAAAATTCAAGAAAAAGAAGTAAAAAAGAAAGGTAAAAAAATTAAGATCGAATAATTAAAGGTAAAAAAATACGAATTTTCTAAATGATTGAACAACTAAATTCAATATGCATTAAGAAGTGTAATAGAATTTTTAATTAAAATCATAAATAATTCAGAGAAAAAAGATAGTTATGAAAAATTTAAAAAGTATGTTAAAATCAAAAAAGCCCCTTGTCATTCCAGGTGTGTATGATGCATTAGGTGCAAAAATTGCTCAAAAAGTTGGATTTGAAGCAATGTTTCAAACAGGTTATGGTACATCAGCATCTCTATTTGGAATGCCAGATTATGGATTTATTGGAGCTACTGAAACAGTGGACAACGCAAGACGAATATGCAGAGCGGTTTCAGTTCCAGTAATTGTAGATTCAGATACAGGATATGGAAATGCTTTGAGTGTATGGAAACTAGTAAAGGAATTAGAATCAGCAGGAGCTTCTGGAATTTTTCTAGAAGATCAAAAATGGCCTAAAAGATGTGGACATATGCAAGGTAAAGAAGTAATCCCACAAGAAGAATACACTGAAAAATTATCAGCAGCAATAGATGCAAGAGAAAATAAAAATTTCATAATTGTTGCAAGAACGGATGCAAGAGATACTGAAGGATTAGACGTGGCAATTGAACGTGGCAAACAAAATAAAAAAACTGGTGCAGATGCTATATTTGTAGAAGCACCAAGATCAATGGAAGAAATGAAAAAGATTGGAAAGGAAATCAATGCACCACTGGTTGCAAACATGATTGAAGGTGGAGCTACACCATTAAGTTCAGCAGAAACACTAAACAAAATTGGATTTAAAATAATTCTTTACCCATTATCAGTTTTGTATGCCAATACATTTGCAACTATGAATATTCTAAAAGAATTGAAGAAGTCAGGTAATACTACAAAGTATAAACAAAAACTGGTCAATTTTGATCAGTTTAATGATTTAGTTGAACTGCCAAAGTTTAGAAAAATGGAAAAGAAATACAAACACTCAAAAATATAATAAAAGAAAAAATTTCAAGTAAAGTCCATCTATGCAGAATTTCTTTTTACTATAATTTCTATTGTTGAAACGTTTCTGGTTCTTCCATCTTCTGACTCTAATGATTCTGAGCCGATTTTGATTTCACCGATAGTGTATCCTGCATTTTCTGTTTTTCTTGCAATGATTTGAGCTACATCTACAGCACGACCTATGCTGAGTCCTCTAGCTTTGATACTAACGGCAGGTAAGTTTGCCAATTGAATTAGCGTTGATGTAACATATGCCATCAATGGTTTCTTACCAATGAATATAGTGTCTCTTGCTTCGTTTGACATACAAAATTTAGTATTTAAGGATAATTTAAAGTTAAAAGGATTTTTTGTGATTTAAGAAAGTCTTTTAAAAAAAATTGAACTATTATTAACCTGAAAAAATGAATGTGTGTAGAATTTGGATAATATTTTAAAAATCTTAGAACTTGGAAACAATGATGAAAAAATTAAAATTTTGGAAACTCTAGATGATACATACAATACAGAAATTTTAGAAAAAATAATTCTAAAATTAAATGATGATAATATTCAAGTAAGAGGGGAAGCATTTAGTTCACTTGTGCTAAACAAAAATAAAATTTCAGATTCATTAATTAAAAATTTGAACTCTGAAGATAAAAATATCAGAAGTTTTTCAACACTAGTATTAGCAAATAGAAATGAAGTGAATTCAATTCCAGAAATTATGAAACTTGCAAAGGATGAACAATCAATTGTTAGATCATGTGTTATTGGGGCATTAGAACATCTTAAAGCTCAAGAAGCTAAAGAAATTTTTTTAAAATCACTTTTAGATTCGAATTTAGAAGTAAGAATAAGTGCTCTTCATGCAATTGTTAATCTAAATATTACAATTTCAGAAGATAAAATGAAGCAAATTATGAAAGAAAAAGATCCTGAAATAGAAAAATTACTTTCTAAATTAAAAAAATAAAGTGGACCGGAAGGGATTTGAACCCTCGATCCGATGCATGCCATGCACCTATCCTACCGGACTAGACGACCGGCCCAATTATCAGAAATCTGATCAAATAATATTTTCCAAATTGGTTATTAACGTTTAACGGTGAAATCAAAATGAACGTATGAGATTAACACAATATATTTATCCATGAGTATCTTGATTCAATCGTTATGGTAGTAGATAACAAGGCAACTATCACATATGTTCAATTAATTAAAGAAGATCTTGTCATTATTAGATTAGTTCCAAACGAAGGTCCAGTTCCAGAATTCAAAGCTGGTCAATTCATTACATTAGGGTTAGCAAATCCCGCAGATAATGGAAAAATCGTTAGACGAGCATATTCGATTGCATCTCATCCAGAAAATAAAGATTACATTGAACTAGTTATCAGATGGGTTAGAAAACCACTTCCAGGTAGATTAACTACACAATTATTTAATGCAAAAGAAGGTGATGAAATTCTTTGGTTAAAACCTACAGGTAGAGCATTGTTGATTAATGAGGAATATGCTAATGGTGAAAAAGATAACAGACGAATTATCTGTATTGGAGGAGGTACAGGGCTTGCACCATTTGTAAGCTTTGCACAACACTTTCACGATATTGGAGATAAACGAGAAATTATTGTGTTACACGGTGCAAGTTACATTGATGAATTAAGCTACAAAGACTTGTTAACTAATCTTGAAAATGAGAGTATTGCTAAAGGTAAAGATGTATGGAATTTTAGATACAGAGCTGCAATCAGTAGACCTCAAGAATGGTTTAACAGATCATGGGCAGGTCAAATCGGAAGAGTTGAGACATTTCTAAGACCTAGAGATAACGATATATCAGCATTAGAAGAATTAGTTGGTGAAAAAATTACCAAAGAGAATTCAATATTTTATGTTTGTGGTTGGCAAGGTACAATTGATGGTGTAATGGATTTCTTGAAACCAAAAGATTTTGTCACTGAACATGATAAACGTGAAGATGGAAGCTTTGAAGTCAAATACGAATCATACGGATAGACTTTTTTATAAAAGGGAATAATTTCTTAAAAAATCAATCATTGAAATATGAGATTTATTTAGTTAATCCAATTGATAACTGCCCTATATCTTGCGCATCTAAATCCAGTAACTAATGCACATGTAGAAATAATTTCAGAATTAAAAAGAGAAGCTGATATTGTCAAAGTCATGCCTGTAATTTTCAAAGACGGTGATAAAGAAATTAACAGTAAAAGTTTTCCATTTAATTTTGAGAATCGAAAAAAAATGCTTGAATCTGTTTTTGGAGATTCAATTCAAATCACTGAAGATTACACATTTTTCTCACCGTTTAAAAAATACTTACCTCCATTACTAACACCAAAATCATGGAAATTAAGAAAACAATTACTTAATGGAGTAGAAGGTGATTTTTTTTCATATACAGGAGATAAAGCTGAAGGATATATGTTAAAAATTTATAGATTAAAACCAAAAATAGGAAAAAGAAGATCACTTTCTGCATCATCAGTTAAAGAAAAATTGTATGATGCAGCACTTGGAAAACAATCTACATGGAAAGAGGATGTTCCAGAAAGCATAGCAAAGGTAATTGAAGAAGATTGGAAAAAAATAGAGAAATTTGCAAATGCAGAAGACAGTACCACAAGAGTTGTTGGAATGAAATTTCCTAAAGAAGGATATTCTAAAAAGAGTGTTTAATTATTCTTTGAATCATATAACTAAGCATGAAAAAATCAAAATGGAATTGAAAATAAATTAATACACATACAATAAAATTCCATTATGGGACTTCCACTTTCAAAATATGTCTGGTTTGATGGAAAATATGTTATTACAAAAAAAGCTCAAGTACCGATTACCACACATGCAATTCATTATGGAACATCAATTTTTGAAGGAATAAGGGCATATTGGAATGGAAAAAATTTACATGTGTTTAGATTAGATGATCATGTTAAACGATTTAGAAGATCAGGGCAGTTTTATAATATTTCACTTAATTTTTCAGATGAAATCATTACAAATGCAATTATAGGATTATGTAAGAAAAATGGAATAAAAAAATCATGTTACATTAGACCATTTTATTTTGTAGGGGATTATGGAATAAATCTTCATGTAACTGAGAAGGCTCCAACAAATGTTGCAATTTTTACATTTCCGTTTGGCGATCTATTTAACAAAAATGGAATTACAGCTGGAGTTGTATCTTGGAGGAAGTTTTCAGATACATCCACTCCAGTACAAGCAAAAATGGGCGGAAATTATCTAAATTCCATCATTGCCACACAAGAAGCAAAAAGAAATGGGGTAGATGAAGCAATTTTACTTGATCATAATGGAAATGTTAGTGAAGCTCCAGGAGAAAATATATTCATTGTAAGAGATGGACAGCTAGTAACACCTACATTGGCATCATCTGTACTTGATGGAATTACACGCGACACAATAATCAAAATTGCAAAGGATTTGGATATGGATATTGTTGAAAGAGACATTGTTAGAAGTGAATTAGTAATGTCTGATGAAATATTTTTAACTGGAACAGCTGCTGAAATAACTCCCATCATATCAATGGATTCAAAAAAAATTGGCAATGGTAAACCAGGTAATATTACAAAGAAAATGATGCAAGAGTATACAGACATAGTAATGAACAAAAATGATGACTATTCACATTGGTTAACTGAGGTATATTAGATGAAAATTGTTCAAATTGGAGCTGGTGGATGGGGGAAAAATCACACTAGAATATTATCTCAATTAGGCGTTTTATCAGCTATATGTGATGTAAATTCTCAAAGAAGTAAAGAATATGGAGAAAAATATTCTGTAAACCATTATGAAACATTAGATGAATTATTACAATCAGAAGAATTTGATGGTGCATTTGTAGTAACACCTACATCAACACATACAGAAATTGCAACAAAATTGTTAGAAGCAAAAAAACATGTCTTTGTAGAAAAACCAATGACATACAAATCTGAGGATGGTGAAAAACTTGCAAAGATTGCAGAAAAAAATAAAGTGATTCTCACATGTGGGTATATTGAAAGATTTAATCCAGTAGTGAGTGTTGTAAAAAAAATTATCAAGGAAAAAAAATTGGGTGATTTGATAATGCTGGAATTTCATCGTGAAAGTAGAATGCCACTTCACGTTAAAGATGTAGGAGTAATTTATGATACTTCAGTTCATGATATTGATACTGCTAATTGGTTGTTTGATGATATGCCTCATGTAGTATTTGCAAGAGCAGGAAACATAAAACATGAACATGAAGATTTTGCAAGTATCATGTTAGGGTACAAAGATGACAAGATTGCAATTATTTCTTCAAATTGGATTACACCAAAAAAAGTGAGAACGTTTAGTGCTATATGTACGGATGCAACAATTAGATCAGATTTTATTTCACAAGAAATTAAAATTGAAAAAAATGAAGAAACTGAAATTCCTCGAAATGAAAAACAAGAACCATTATTATTAGAAATTCAGAGTTTTCTTGGAGCAATTGAAGGTAAAAATGAACATATTGTAAAATCACAAGAGGCAGTAAATGTTACAAAGATTGCAGAAGCTGCACTTTTATCTAGTCAAAAAGGAATCCCAATCTATCTAGATTTAAAATGAACAAAACAATGATGGATATTTTGGCATGCCCAATTGACAAAAGTTACCCTTTAGAATTATTTGAAATTAAAGAAAAAGACAACATAGTCTCAGAAGGAGCGTTATTTTGTACAGAATGTTCTAGATTTTATCCAATTATTGAAGAAATTCCAATAATGCTTCCAGATGAATTAAGAAATAAAAAACAAGAAATAGAATTTCTAAAAACTAACAAAGATAAATTACCTGAAAA
>JAPYTM010000012.1:9587-14817 GCA_029941825.1 Candidatus Nitrosopumilus sp. | reverse complement strand
CCTGCAGAAAAAATTGCAATAATTGTAAGTTCATTTTCACAAGAAATGGCAGCAGTGATTAGACAACATCATGGGTATGTACTAAAATTTGTAGGTGATGCAGTAATTGGATATTTTGTTACAGGAGAAAGTGGATTACTTGCAGTAGATAATGCAGTTAGTTGTGCAAAATCAATGATATCAGTAATTCAAAAAGGAATCAACCCAATTTTAAATCAATATGATTATCCAGACTTAATGGTAAAAATTGGAATAGATTTTGGACAAAATATTGTAGTACGATATGGATCTGATGAAGAACAATCCCATGTGGATTTAATGGGACCTGCAATGAACATTGCTGCAAAAATCCAAAATATGGCAAAACCTAATCAAATTTTAATTGGAAATGATGTGTTTGAAAAAATACATCCTGAATCACAAAAAGAATTCAACGAAATGATGTGGGATAAAAGTGAATGGAAGTATCGTTCTAGAACAACGGGAAATATTTACAAAGTGTATGAATACAAAGATTAATTGTATTCATAGATAAATGGTGTTTTACACGGTAAATTTGTCTGGACATTCAACATGCTCATAGTGGTGCTCTGTAAATTTTTCTTGAACAACATAGATGACAATTTTATGAAGATCCCCATCAGTGATAATTTTTTTACATTTGAGACATGTCTTTTTTGATCCTATCATGTGTATTAGCGATCAAAAAGTGGAGTCTATAAGGATCTGCGATCAATTCAATTTGAGCAAAAATGATTGAGATGTTACAAAACAGTATATCAAATGCCTAAAGTAAGGCAGAAATATGGCAAATATCGATTAATTTTGTGGATAATTTAGCAATAAAACACATGCAAAACTTGTATGGATTAAATCCAAATATTCCTCATATGGCTTTTCAGTTTCCAAGATTACCCCCAGGACTATCCAATCCAATGTTCAAAATTTATGAAAATCCACTGAAAGAACAATTTTCAGAACAAGCAGATACAATTAATCAAAAACTTCAAGGATTTCAACACATGTATCAACAACATGCTGCAGGGTTACTAACTATGAATTCTACAATTATCCCTCCAGGACATCCTCTTTACAGTAGACAAAATTCAGCTAAAACCCTTCGAACTGAAAATGATAAACTACTAAAAGAAAATCAAAAGTTAAAGAAACAATTAGAAAAAAAATCAAATTCATAAAAATATTGAAAATAATTTTTAACCATAACTTCTAAACTTTCAGTACGAATCCTTATTAATTTCAAACATTAATTTGAATTATGGTAAAAACTCCTGCAGATAAATGGAAAAATATGATAACCAAATATAAAAAACAGTGTCAAAGCATTCTAAAATTATCAAACAGTATTAGATATGTTGGAATCATTAACGTGTATGGGAGAACATTAACGGGGATTATAAATCCAAATCTAAAACCATTATTAAAATCTGAACACTTGAAGAATGAATTTTTCATAGTATCTACTTTGATGTCATTAAGAAAAGATACCTCTGTAACTTTTGGAAAATTAGAACATGTAATTTTACAACATCAAAAAGTTATACTTGTAATTTTAAATAAAAATAACATTACGTATTATGTCTCAATTAATAAAAAAGAAAAAGGTGTCGAAAAAATTATTTCTTTGATTAAAAAGATAATCTAAGCTGGAGTAAATCCGTGGTATCCACTTGTTTGTTGATCTTTATCTTCAAAGATTGGCTCAAATAATGAAATTAAGTAATCGTCAGGATCTAAAATCACTGCATTTTTCCCTGCATCTTTTTCTATGATATCACGATAAATTGTAACGCCTTTTTCCTTTAACTCCTTTACTGCAGATTCTACATCACCAACAAGAAATCCAATTGTAATTCCATTTTCAATAGAACTACCAATGTGTTGTGCAGTTAATGATGCTGGATGTAAACTCAATAAAGATCCAGACAAGCCCAAATCAACCCAAGACCTTCTTTGGTTTTTAA
This sequence comes from Candidatus Nitrosopumilus sp., assembly GCA_029941825.1. GTDB lineage: Archaea > Thermoproteota > Nitrososphaeria > Nitrososphaerales > Nitrosopumilaceae > Nitrosopumilus. The sequence goes on along the minus strand of JAPYTM010000012.1, from coordinate 12,835 downwards.
TTGGAAGACCTATGATTTCATGATAGAATTCAATAGATTTGTCTATATCTTTTACAGCTAAAATTACATTCCCGACTTTTTTGATGTTCACAAAAGTTGTATCTGTAAGTTCTTTAAATTAATTGTTATTGAACTTCAATCATGGTCTCAGTTCTTTCGACCCCAGATATTTTTTGAATACTAGTTGCAACATCTTTGATCTGAGATAATTCATCCACATCAATTATCGCAACTGCATCAAACTGTCCACTAGTTGGAAATGAATCTGAAACTAGTGATACTTTACGCAATCTTGCAGCAATAAGTTTTTTTGGAGATTTTACTAAAATAATTGCCCTTACCAACCCATATTCACCTCTACTTCAATTAATGTTTCAGTAGTAACAATATCCTTAATTTTTTTAAAATCAATTACCATGCTATTGATTTCATCCATTGTTCCCCTCAATATTGTACTGATATCTGCCCTACCTGTAACAATCATCACTTGTTTTACAACTTTACGTTTTTTCTTCAAAATTTCAACAACTGTATCAACCTTACCTGGTTTTATAGTAATCAAACATAATGCACGCATGAATAGTGTATATCACCGGATTTGATAAAGATTCCTAGTCTGATGCTTCTTGAGATCTTGCTTCTTCAAGATATGCTCTACGTTCCTCATTAATTTTTTCATGATCAACTACAAGATCATCCTCAACGATAACTATACCTCCATCACCAAAAGATTCTGTGTTTGTTTTTTTACTCTTTGATTTACCTTTTGACTTTGTTGTGGTTTTTTTCTTTGCAACCTTTTTTATGACCTTTGGTTTTTTTGCAGTAGCCTTTGTTTTCTTTGTTGTTTTTTTCTCAGCCATTATTATCGAAAAACATCAGTTTGAATAGTTTTTAAAGATTATGTATAATTGATTATTTTGAAAATTTAGTTTAAGATCGTTTAATTGACATTTTAATTCAATTATTTTAGATCTTTGAGAATTAGTCTGACTTATTTTCTAATTTTCCTTTAATGAATGCAAGATCATATGTTCTAAGCAATACTTCTTCCCCATCTTCAGGATGGGTTTGTAGTCGTCTTGCCATATTTTCAAGAATCTCTTTCTTTGTAGGTAGTGTATCTGTGTCATTCATTGTGTAAATTATTTCCATTGATGTACATGTGTAATATTACAGTGCCGCGGGCGGGATTTGAACGCGCGACAGCCCGGTCTTCAGCCGAGTGCTCTCCCAGGCTGAGCTACCACGGCACTTAGCAAAATGCATTCAGTTGAGGAATTAAAGTTTATCATTAATCATAGATCTGTTCTCAAATAATTCAAAAATGTCTTTTAAAATTGAAATTACCCATATGGGATTGGATAGTCCTTTTTAGATTTTAAAAATATTATACTTATAATATCTGTAAATCTCCCAATGTCAATATTTTTAAGACTTCCAAATAATATCGGGGTTATTTTTCCGTTTATTGATTAAACGACCCATAACAAAAAATAGATCAGATAGTCGATTAAGATATTTGATACAATTTGCATTTATTTCATCTTTTTCACTTAACTGTACTACCAAGGTTTCAGCTCTTCTAACTATGGTTCTAACATGATGTAGTTGTGCTGCAGTTATGTCTCCACCAGGTAAAATAAAATTTGTCAAAGGAGGTAATTCTGATTCAAATTGGTCAATATATTGTTCTAATTTTTCAATTTTATCTAATGACACTCTATTTTTCATATCATTGAGATTGGGATTTGAAAGATCTGCCCCAACTAGAAATAAATCATTTTGAATTTCAGTTAAAATTTTAACAACATCATCATCTAATGAATTAGATAACACCACACCTAGTGCAGCATTTGCTTCATCCACTGTACCATATGAAATAATCCGTGGATGTGATTTGGATATTCTTAGATTGCCTTGTAGTCCAGTGTTTCCATCATCTCCAGTTTTTGTGTAAATCTTCATAGATTCTACAAACTAGAATTTACTATTATGTTGTTCGAAATATGAAAAGTCATTAATGAGATACATATTTTATTTTATGATTAGAAATGTTAGATTTTTTTAAAACTGCTGCAAATCTTAAAAAAATACCAAGACAAGGATGGGTAGATAAACTATCTCTAAATAATCCTGAGTCTGTTGCAGATCATTCCTATTCTATGGCCATAATGAGTATGGTGATATCAGATTTAGAAAAATATGATTCTGAAAAAATTCTTAAAATGGTGTTATTACATGATTTATCTGAATCACACATTGGAGATTACACCCCTGAACAAATCAGTAAAGAAAAAAAGAACGAACTTGAAAATGATGCATTTAATGAAATAATAAAAAAATTACCAGATTCTCTACAAATACCGTATCAAAAAATTTGGCAAGAATATCAGGAAAATAACTCTCCTGAAGCAAACATCGTACACCAAATTGACAAATTAGAGATGGCTCTTCAGGCTAAAATATATCAAAAAGATGGTCAATCTAAAGAAAAACTAGCATCATTTTTTGAATCTGCAAAAAATGAAATCATAGATCCTAAATTAAAAGAATTATTTACAAAAATTATGGATGATACTCCATAGATATGTCTGAAAAAAGTAAGGATGAGTTAATTGAAGCACAAAAAGAAGTCATTGGAATTTTATTTGAAGTCATTAAAAGATTACAAGAAAACAATGATCTAGATGAAGAATATTTTGAGATAATTACAAATGATAGTAAAAATGAAACACGTCTTCAAGAAATTTCTAACGAAAGAACAGAGAATGCAAAAATCGTGGGAAGGTTATTAGAGAAACTAGAAATTTAATCACTACAACCACAATCATCATCAGGAATTATTTTCAAATGAAGTGTTTGCTGGTATTTATCTTGAATATAATTTGAAATATTTACTAGTCTAATTCGGGATTCTTTTTTTGCCCAACTTCCTTCATTTTCAAACCAAAATTCAATTTCATCTATATCATATCGTTCACCGTTTTCAACTAGGGTTTTGAAAATTAACTTTATTTCATCAATTTCTGATTCTGAGAATTTTGTCTTATCTTCAATCATAGTAGTAATTTCATTTAGTTTAATGATTACATTGTTTGTTAGAGGCATAAACTCATAAAATCGAATATTCTATAACAGTCTTTTGAGGCAAAATTGTTTTTATAACAACTCTATGTTTTGTGAAATATGCAGTATTTTCAGGCATTAAAATTAGGACAAAAAAGGGTTGCACAATCTAGAGAATA
>JAPYTM010000012.1:0-9487 GCA_029941825.1 Candidatus Nitrosopumilus sp. | reverse complement strand
AGTATTTTCAGGCATTAAAATTAGGACAAAAAAGGGTTGCACAATCTAGAGAATATCTCAATAAATTAACTGATGGTAAAGCAATGCCTGCATTAGCTCTTAGAGGAGATAAAGGAAATGTCTGGGAAGTAGTAGGTGAGGAAAACCTATACGCATTTGTTAATGAATCTGCAGGATTTGTGTTAACTGATAACAGTGGATACATACTTGCAATTGTGGATAGTCAAGGCTACTCAAAATCTATTGTCCAAGGGGTAACTGACGAACAAAAAGAAAAATTAGAAAAGTCATTTGTGGCTGACAATATTCAAAAATTTGATGGTAAAGTAATTCTTCCAGTATAAATTAAAAAATTTAACAATTCTTGTTCCTAAATTTACCCCCAAACCTTTTTGAAGGAATACCATAGGTTAACTCTATGAAAAAACATTCTCAAGAAGTAGAAGTTAGTGGACATCTTATTGATTCAATGATCTTAACTAAAGTTTTTGATAAAATCATGAATCGTAGTGGTGAGTTTGAGATTTTAGAATTAAAAGTAGGTATAAAGAAAAAAGATTCTAGTTATGTTAAATTACTTGTAACTGGAAAAGATGCAAAACATCTTCAAGAAATTACAGATGATATTCATAGAGATGGTGCCATACCAGTTAAAGAAAATCCTATCAAATTACTAAAGGCTGCAAAAAATATGGTAATGCCTGATAATTTTTACAGCACTACAAATAATGAAACATGGGTTTTACATAACAAAAAATGGATTAAAGTAAAAAACCAAATGATGGATAAATGTATTGTACTAAAAGGAAATGATGCTTTTTGTGTTCCAATTAGAGATATTAGAAAAGGTGATCAAATAGTAGTTGAGGATATTGGAGTTAAGGTAACCCCACCTCAAAGACCACGAGATGAAGCAAATATTTTTGAATTTATGGGAAGTAGTAGTTCTAGTGAGAGACCAACTCAACATATTGCAAAAAAAGTAGCACAAGATATCATGGATACAAAAAAAGCAGGGGGTAAAATCATCATTGTAGGAGGACCTGCAATTGTGCATACAGGTGCTGCAAGTTCAGTAGCTGAGTTAATCAAAGCAGGGTACATTGATGGGGTTTTAGCAGGTAATGCATTAGCTGTACACGATATAGAAAATGCCACTCTTGGAACATCCCTTGGAATGTATATCAAAGATGCATCTCTTGCTAAAAGAGGATATCGAAATCACATGGATACAATTAATGCAGTATTCAAAATAGGATCTATTCCAAAAATGGTAAAAGCAGGAAAGCTGAAAAGTGGTATATTTTATGAATGTGTTAAAAAGAACATTCCATTTGTTTTAGCTGGATCAATTAGAGATGATGGACCATTACCAGATGTAATTACTGATGTTACTCAAGCTCAAAGAGAATACAAAAAAGTTCTAAAAGATGCTAGTATGGTAATAATGATTTCAACTATGCTTCACTCCATAGCAACAGGAAATATGCTTCCAGCAAATGTCAAAGTTGTAGTTATTGATATCAGTCAACCAACAGTTACAAAACTAATGGATAGGGGAACATGGCAAGCATTAGGTATTGTATCTGATGTTGGTGCATTTTTACCCATGATTCTTCAACATATTAAAAAAAATAACTAAAAGGTAACATCAAAGAGCATTAGTTAGTACTAGCATATTTGTGGAAGTTATGAATTTCCAAATTAATTCTTAAAGCCATTAATGATGAAATAGTATTTTTTGAAATGGTTGAAAAAATCAAATTGTACTAACTTGTTGTAATCAATGAATCCTGTTTAATTTGTAATTCATGTATGTTGTTTCTTTTAAGATCTTCAAAAAATCTTCCAATTGTATTTAATCCTGCAACTACTCTTGGAGCATTATTTTTTATAAATTCTAATTTCTCAGAACTAGTTTTAGGCTTGTTTTCAAGGTATTTTTGATAAACTTTTTCCCCATCATAATCAACATATGCAATTCTGGCACTAAAATCAGTTCTTTCTAAAACAAGACTATCACCCCCAACTATTGCCGTATGATATGGATGAACAATTAGAGCTTCAGATAATTTTTGAGATGTATCAATTTTTGCTTTTTGAAGTTCAGTTGAAAATGAATTAAAATCAGCAAGTAGATAAAATGTGGCATCAGGTTTTGTAGTTTTTACTCCTTCAATTGCAGATAATCTGTGATGGGTATACTCACTCATCATATGATGAATACTACGTGTTACATCAAAATACTCATCCATCTCTTTACTAATTTCAAACCCTGCAACTGCAGCATGTTGAATTGGTGTTGATACTGCAGTATATTCAGTAGCAAGAATCTTTTTGAATTGTGATTTAAGATCTAATGCGTGTGGAGGAAATATCACATATCCTAATCTATAACCACCAGCTGCATGTGATTTGGATAAACCATTTGTGACAAATGTTCCTTCAGGGTATATTTTTCCCATACTAACAAACTTTGAAAAATCATAAGTACTTTGAGCATAAATTTCATCAGAGATCACAGTAATTTTTTGTTCTCTACAAACATCTGTTATTTCTTCTAACTCTAGTTTATTGTACAGTAACCCTGTTGGGTTATGAGGGTTGTTCAAAATTAAAATTTTCTGTCTATCATGTAATCTTAAAGCTAATTTTTTCAAATCAACAGGAGATATTTTCTTATTTGCTCGAGTTGGAAGCATGTGGTAATTTTTTTTCAAAAATCGTATTTGTGGAAGATATCCTAACCATGCAGGTGTTGGCAAAATTACGGTTCCATGTAACACCTCTAAAAGATTAAAGATTAATTCTTTAGTCCCAGGACCAACATAGACTCTTTCAGGAGCAATATCCATCCCAAAATAATGTTTATTGTATTTTGAAATAGCATTACGTAATTCAGGGATTCCTGGAACTGGAGCATATGCACCCTTGTTTGCATTTTTTATTAGTGCATCTTGAACTATTTTTGGCACCTGAAATGGTGATTGACCAAATGCAAATCCATAATATCCAAAATTACACTCATTATGAGGACAATCTGAATGAAATTCCTGCAAAAACGTGTTTAGTTTAAGGTTTTCAGGCATCTCAATGTCTTCAACCTGCTGATCAACTACAAATCTCAATGTAGTATGATAACATGTTTTGATTAAGAAATAAAGCGTGAAAAAGTAAATATCAAGAAGTTAGATTTTATCAACCAAATTTATGAATTTCATCTAAAACTTTGGGATTTTCAAGTGAAGACAAATCCCCTAAATCATATCCCAATAATTTTGATTTTAATAATCGGCGCATAATTTTACCTGTTCGAGTTTTTGGTAAATCAGATAATTGAAAAACATGTTTAGGTTTTGCAACTTTACCAATTTTATCAGATATGTAATTTGAAATTTCAGACTCTAAACCAGTGTCTAATTTATCATCAGAAACAAAAAACACAACAATTGCCTCACCTGTTAATTCATCAGGAATTGAAATTGATGCTGCATCAGATATTTTAGTATGAGAAATTACCGTATGTTCAATTTCTGCAGTACTCATTCTATGACCTGAAACATTAATCACATCATCTGCTCTTCCTCGCATGTACCATAAATTATCATCATCAACATACACATAATCTCCATGAAACCAAATATTCTTAAATTTAGACCAATACGTTTCCAAATATCTTTCATCATCGTTTAGTAAACCTCTAGTCATTGCAGGCCAAGGTGATTTTATTACTAGATACCCATTTTGTTTTTGCAATGAATTCCCATCATCATCAAATACATCTAAATTCATTCCAGGCACTGGAATTCCAACAGTGGATGGTTTGATCTTCATTCCAGGAAATACAGATAACATTGCACCCCCTATTTCTGTACCTCCAGATAAATTCATAATTGGGATTTTTTTATTTCCAACTTTTTCAAATAACCACCACCATGAATCCTCATCAAGTGGTTCACCCGTTGTTGGAATGTTTTTTATTTTATCTAATGAAAATAGTTTTAATGGTTCTACATTATTTTTTTTAAAAAAACGTACAGCAGTTGGAGAAATACCAAAAATTGTTGCACCGTAATCTGACAGTATTTTCCATATTCGATTAATGTTAGGATAATCTAATGCCCCATCATAAATGACAGCACTTGCCCCCATGATTAACAAACCATAGACATTCCAAACTAATCCTGTAATCCATCCAATATCTGCAGGCCAAAATAAGACATCATTTTCATGCGTATCAATGAGATATGCTGCCTGATGACCTGCAAAAACTGAGAATCCCCCGTGCGTATGAATCACACCTTTGGGTTTTCCAGTAGTTCCTGAAGTATACAAAATAAACAAAGGATCTTCTGAATCAAGAATTTCAGTCTCACACATCTCACTTTGATTAGACACTAAATTATCATAAAAAATTAATTTTTCTGATTCTTGATAATCATCAATTCCTTTGTATGAGATAACAACTGTTTTTTCAATTACCGTATTTTGGATTGCAGACTCTACAGATTTTTTCTGAGAGATTGGCTTTCCTTTTCTATAAAACCCATCTGAAACAAAGAGAATTTTTGCCTTACAATCATCTAATCTAATGTGTAGTGATTCTGAACTATATCCTGAAAATATTACAGTTTGAATAGCACCTATTTTTGATGCTGCAAGTATTGTAATTATTGCCTCCTCAATCATTGGCAAATATATTGCAATTATATCCCCTTTTTTCACTCCAATTGATTTCATGGCATTTGCAAGTTTTGAAACTTTGATATCTAATTGGGAATAGGATATTTCAGATGTCCCTCCATCTTCAGAAACAAAATAATATGCAATTTTTTGAGGATTTTGTTTTGTGAATTTTTCAACAGATGATTTGTAGATATTTGTTTTACCATTAACGAACCATTTTGACCATGCAATCCCTTTAGATGTATCAAGTGTTTTCTCATATGGTACATCCCAAACTATTCCAATATCTTTATCTACTGATTGCCAAAACCATTCTAGATCATTTTTTGCTTTTTTTGATAACTCATCTAATGATGAAATATTATATTTTTTCATGAATTGGAAAATATTTGATTCTTGAATTTGTTTCTCACTTGGAATAAACTCAAAATTAGACAAGATTCAATTTTTAGAAACTAGATTAGAGTAAAAAGATTTTTTTATTTATGAGATATCAATTCCAAGACGTCTGGCACATGCGATGGCTGATTTTCCATAATCTTCTGTAATTCCATATTTTAGAAATTCTTTGGTCCATCCAGTATTGGTGTTCATTGTGTTTTCATGATAATATTCACGTAGAATTACCCCCACTCGTTCATCTAATCTCCTTTTAGTAGCATCATTCATGCCTATCTGAAGAGTAGTAGCATCAGATGTAGCAAGTATTTTGATAAATTCTATATCTTCTAAGGAAAGATGAACCATGAAACTATTCAATTAATTTTTTTAATAAATCTAATGTCAATTTAGGATCTGCTTTACCCTTTGTTTTTTGCATTACTTTACCTACCAAATAATTAATTGTTTGAGGGTTTGACTTTGCTTGCTCTACTGCTTGAGGTTCAGATGTAATAATTTCCTGAATAATTCCAGTTAATTCTGATTCATCAGATACATTTCCAAGATCTAAATCAGAAATTATTTGAGATATATTATTTCCAGTTTTAACAATTTCATATAATGCATTTTTTGAAGAATTTCTAGAAATTTTTCCAGATGTGATAGCATCTGCCAAATCCCGTAAATGTGTGGCACTAATTTTTGATGATTCTCTTTTCTCTCGAGTATCAATTAATCCCATCAAATCAGTAGTAATGATATTTGCAATCTCTTTTGCATTAGAATCACTATGAGACTCTTCAAATAAATCCGAATAAAACTTGTCAGAAGATAGCACATCAGCTACTTGTTCTGGAATATTATATTTTGAGATATATCTTTCTTTTTTAGAATTAATACTTTCAGGCATTTCTGATTTTAATTTCTCTAAAATAGAACTATCAATTGTAATCCAAGGAATATCCCCTTCTAGAAAATATCTATAATCAAGGTCTTCTTCTTTGGAACGAGATGACACTGTAATTTTTCGCTTATCATCCCAATGTCGGGTTTCTTGTATTATTGAAATGTCTCGTGAATGTAAACTGTTTTGTCTTGTAATTTCAAAATGTACTGCTTTTTCTAAATCATGAAATGAACCAATATTTTTTACTTCAACTTTGTTTCCACCCTCAATTGAAACATTGGCATCTGCTCTCATAGCACCATCCAACCCAGGATCAGACACTGCAAGATTTTCAAGTAGATCTGATAAAATATTTAGAAACTCTCGTACTTGTTTTGGGTTCTCAAAATCAGGCTCTGTAACAATTTCAACTAAAGGTGTGCCTGCACGATTGTAATCAACTAGAGTAATTTGGTTTTTAGATGAACTTCCCTCATAAATCAGTCTACCTGGATCCTCTTCGAGTTGAATTCTAGTAATTCTAATTTTCTTACCATCAACTATTACTGATCCTTTTCCCCCAACACTAGTATCGCCATAAATGTTGAGTTGAGTAATTTGAAAGTTTTTTGTTAAATCAGGATAAAAATAATTTTTTCTAAAAAATGCAATTTTTTCAGGAGTAGAACAATTTAGTGCCATTGCAATAATTGTGGCTTTTTTTACTGCTTCTTGGTTTAATCGAGGTAAACTTCCAGGTAACCCCATACAAACAGGACAAACATTTTCATTGATTTCAAATTCTCTATAATTTGCCTTACATGAGCAAAACAATTTACTTTTCAAATGAGTCAATTGACAGTGAATCTCTAAACCAATTTTTGTCATAATGGTACCTCAGGTAATTTTACAGTCTGCTCTAATGCATATGCTGCTTGTAGTAATAATTTATCTTGATTAGAATTTGCAAATAGTTGTATTCCAATGGGTAATCCATTAGATATAGAATAGGGAATAGATATGGCAGGTTTTCCTGTAAGGTTTGCAGTTACAGTATTGATATCAATTAAAAACAAAGATACAGGATCGTTAATTTTTTCTCCAATCTTAAATGGCAACACTGGAACAGTTGGTGCAACTAAAAGATCAAATTTCTTAAATGCCTCATCTAGTTCTTTTGTAAGTTTACTTTTTACTTTTAATGCTTTGAGGAAATATTTTCCTGCATGTCCTGCAGATGGAACAAATCCTCCAATAATCATTCTTCTTGTAACTTCTGGACCAAACTTTTCTCGTGCTTTAGAAATGTATGAATTAAACTCATACCCTTCAACTGAAAAGTCATATCCATATCTTAAATTATCATACCTTGCAAGATTACTTCCAGCCTCAGTTGCAGTTATGGTATAGTATGCTGCAACTGAATATTTCACCATATCAATTGACACCTCCTCACATGTTGCCCCTAATCCTTCTAGTTTTGATATGGCATCTTTTGTTGCAGACAGTACTGCAGGGTCTACCCCATCAGTCATCATATCTGTAATTATGCCTATTTTCTTGCCTTCAATGCCTGAATCTATTCCTGAAAGATAGTCTTCTCCTTTGTTGTCAATTGTAGTGTTATCATTAGGATCAATTCCTGCAATAATATTTAGCATAAATGCTACATCTTTGACGGTTCTAGTGATTGGTCCAATCTGTTCAATACTATTAGCATATGAGATTAATCCATATCTGCTAATCAAACCATAAGTTGGTTTGTACCCTACAACTGAACAAAAACTAGCAGGGTTTCTAACAGAGCCCCCAGTATCAGAACCCAATGATGTCACACATTCAAAAGCACTAACTGATACTGCACTTCCACCTGATGAACCTCCTGGAACGTATTCTGGATTCCAAGGATTTCTGCTGGGACCAAATGCGCTAAATTCAGTAGATAGCCCCATAGCAAATTCATCCATGTTTGTTTTTCCAATAAATATTGCATCTTGTTGTTTTAATTTTGTAATTACTGTAGCGTCATAGGGTGCTATAAAATTCTCAAGCATTTTTGATGCACATGTTGTTTTATCATTTTTGATACACATGTTATCCTTAATTGATATAGGCATTCCAAAACATGCTCCAACTTTATCTCCTGATTTTATTTTTTTATCAATTAATCTTGCTTGTTCAACTGCATTTTCATTTACTGATAAAAATGCATGGAGTTTTTCATCAACACTTTGAATTTGCTCTATTGTTTTTGCAACAAAATCTTCTGCTGAGATATTTCCATCTTGTACTTGTTGTACAAATTCTAGAGCTGAGATTTTTAGATTCATGAAGACATCTTTGGGGCTCTAACATAGGTTCCTTTGTAGTGATTTAATTTTTCAATTAATTTTTCATCAAATGGAATATACTTGTCTTCTCGTAATTCAGAGATTGAGATTTCTTGCATTGAGACCTCTTCTGATTCAACTCCAGCAGAATCTAAAATATCAAAATAATTAATCATGGCACGAACTTTATCCACATATTCAGCATGGTTAGTAACATTAATTTTCATTAATTTTGAAACATGTTCTATATCTTCTTCAGTTACCATTTTTCTAACACCTAGGTGCTCAATCCATATCTCCAATTTTTAAAGATAACTTTGTTAAAGTAACATTTTATGCCTAATTTTGGTCATAATTTGATTAAAATAAAAAATATTGAAATGGAGTAATAGAATCATCATTCCTAAATTATTCATTTCAATATCATCAATTACATGAAAACTAACAATCTTTACAAATAATGAATGACTACATAATTGTATGAATAAACCAACTAGTCCTCAGAATAAACCATATTCCTTTTCTGTTGAAGAAGGAAAAGAATATCATATCTGTATGTGTGGAAAATCATTCAAACAGCCACTGTGTGATGGCAATCATGCCGGCTCAGGAATTGGCCCACGAACTTTCAAAGCAACTGAATCAGGAACTGTATCATTTTGTGGATGCAAGTATACAGTAGACAAAACAGGAAAGTGTGATGGAACCCATTCATCTTTGTAGTATGATTCTAATCATTTGTTGACATAGGGATGAGATTATACTTTATGTTTAATCTGAAAATTCAATATTTTTCGTAACTATTTTTAATATGAAAAATTACAAATGTATTGAATAGGTATACATAAGTTAAAACAAGATGTTTCATTATGCCCAAGTTTTTAGATGCCCATCCTCTAAAAGGCACTAACTCAGAAACTCTAGAAAAATTACAAAAGTTGCCCAAAGATGAATTTGGAGTTACCAATCTAAACTTAATTTACAGTGAGGATGAGGATAAAATGTACTGTTTTCTAGATGCACCTGACATAGAATCTATTAAAAAACATCATGACAAATTGGGATTCAAATGTGATTATATCTTAGAAGTTAATTCCACAGCCGATGATTTGGATTAAAATAAGTATAATTTTTGAATCTAAAAAAAGGGATTATTGGAATGGGGATTGGTATTGGTCTTCAAATTTTCATTTCTGAGAAAAGC
>JAPYTM010000011.1:13677-15103 GCA_029941825.1 Candidatus Nitrosopumilus sp. | reverse complement strand
ATTTGTATAGTGCTTCACTTTACTATATGCTAAAAATTCCAGTTGACCTCAATACTCCAATATTTGCAATTTCAAGAGTTGTAGGATGGGCATCTCATATTATTGAGGAGAAGTTTGCAGAAGCTGCACCAAAACCTGCATTATACAGGCCAAAGGCAACATATGTAGGAAAATATTGTGGTCCAGAAGGATGTGAATATAAAACTCTAGACTTGAGAAAGTAATTTTTAATTTCTTGTACTAAGCCAATCTTTTGCTTTAGAGTTTACATCATGTTTGTACAACACTTCAAAAACCATATCATAGAATGTGATACCTTTTTTCTGTGCCTGATCATCCAGCCATTTTATTCCATTTGCTAATTCTGGATCATATTCAGAAAATTCAACTAATTCATCTACCATCTTAGAAAAGAAAGCATGTGATTCAATCATGAATACAGGTTTCAATATAGGATCATAAATGGAAGATTCAAAATATATAGACAAAAGGGCGATTTTTGGTTGACAATTGCACCATGTTTTTTACTCTAATGGAAATGCGAAGGGGATTGCATGGGTTATCGAAACCAATAATTCTACAAGTATACAAAACAGAGAGCATGCAGATATTTATAAAAATAAAGTGACAGAAATACAATCAAAGTATATTGCATTACATGTAGGTTTGTTTTGGGGGATTGGAGTGTTCATTATAAAAAATAAAGATAGTATTAAAATAAAATTAGATGAAAAAATAATGTATGAAAATTTTACATTGGATAAAAAAATAGAAGATGAACTCATAATTAAAAAAATAAAATTTATTAGACAATTAATAAAACAAAGAAAATTACAAATTGAATTTGAGAAAATTGACACAGATGAAAATTTAGCCATAAAAAATACAAAATAAAATATACATAATACAAAATAGTTTAAAATTAAAAATAATCAGGTTTTGGGTAATATTTCATTTAGAATATTTTGTTTGATTACACATTTAATTTGTGAGAAAATTTGTATCAAAATTATCAAGATGTTATAAAAATGGAAATATAGAATAGAAAAAGTATTAGATATAATATTAAAAAATGAAAGTTTTTTAAAATATATAAAATTAGGAGTACTCAATAATAAATTATAAAAGTAATTGATTTAATTAGTACCAAAAATTATGTCAATTAAATGGCAGGTATAGACAAAGCCGCAATAGTTTTTTCAATAGCTATTGCCCTAGTTGGCGTAGCAATTGCCGGAATCGGTGATTCTGTTGATTATACACCAACAACAAAAACCACACCAAGTGTTTCAACTCAAGTTTCAGAGCCAAAATCTTCCGAATCTTTCGGGGCAGATTTAGCATCTAAGATTAGAGCTGAAGCAGAAAATATGGATGAATCTGTTTCATTACAAGATAGACAAGTTGTAGATGATAAAGCAGCAGC
>JAPYTM010000011.1:0-13577 GCA_029941825.1 Candidatus Nitrosopumilus sp. | reverse complement strand
ACAAGTCGCAGCTGATAAAGCAGCAGCACAAGTCGCAGCTGATAAAGCAGCAGCACAAGTCGCAGCTGATAAAGCAGCAGCAATGCCAAAAACAATCATTGTCGACATTCCAGTAGGAACATCAGTTCCAGGATGTGAAGAAACTGACGAATGTTTTGCACCACCACATATCACAATCAATTCAGGTGATACTGTTGAATGGGCAAATATTGATTCAGCAGCACATACAGTAACTGGCGGTACTCCAGCAGATGGTCCATCAGGAGTATTTGATAGTAGTCTACTAATGGCAAGTGGAAATTATTCATTCACCTTTGATGAAGCAGGAAGTTATGATTACTTTTGTATGGTTCATCCTTGGATGGTTGGAAGTGTTAGTGTAAACTAACCAAAAATTTTCTTTTTTCTTATTTTATTTGATTTTTTCTTATAGTTCTATTATACGCCACTCCAAATCTATGAGTTTCATCTCTAGCATATTGTAAAATTTTCAGAGATGTTGTATTTTTAAGAATTATAATAGGATTTTTTTTCTTCGGTACAAAAATCTCTTCATTTTCTTTAGCCAATGAAATACATGGAAGTTTTAATCCAAGAGATTCTAAAGATTTTAGCGCTGCATTTAGTTGTCCTTTACCGCCATCAATCAATATTAAATCAGGTAGGTCAGAACGTTCTTCCAGTAATCTATAGTATCTTCTTTTAATAATTTCTCCAATCATTGCAAAGTCATCTCGTCCAGATACTGTTCTAATTTTGAATTTTCGATATCCAGATTTATTTGGAATTCCATCTACAAATCTAGACATTGAACCTACAGCAAAATCATCACCATGATTTGAAATATCAAAACATTCAATGATGTTAGGAACTACAGGGAGGTTTAGAATTTCTTTTAGTTCAATCAAACCAGGATTTCCACCTTTGGAGTGAATCAATTCAATGTTTTTTAAAATTAAATTTAAAATATCTTTTCTTTTTCCTTTATTTGGGGCCAATATTTTTACAGAAAATCCAGATTGTTCTGAAAGTAATGATTCTAATAATTTTTGATTTTCAGGCAATTCAGTAAGAAGAATAAATTTTGGAATTTTATGTGTAGAATAATATTGATAAAGAAAATTTGAAAAGGAGTTATCACCCACCAAATCAAAAAAGAATTTATCACTATCTCTAATTACACCATTAATCATTCTAAAATTCATTACAGTCGCAACCTGTTCTTGTATTCCAATTCCAAAATATTCTTCATCAGAATTTTTTACATATTCCATTTTTTGTTTGCTTTGAAGACTTTCAAGCCTAATCAATGTGTCACGAATATCTTTTGCACGCTCAAATTGTTGTAATTCTGAGGCTTGATACATTTCTTCTTCTAATTTTTTTGTAAAAATTTTTGTTTTATTTTTTCCTTTAAGAACATCTTCTAATGCAGATACATGTTTTGGGTATTGTTTTTGTGCATCTTTAAATTCACATGGCCCTTCACAATTTCCTAAATGATATTCTAAACAAATTTTTTTTGGAAGTGTTTTACAAATTCTAATTTGAAATGCTTTTCGTAGGGTACCAATTGTAAGTAATTTTGAGCTTCCTTGAGTAAACGGTCCAAAAAAATTTCCCTTGCCCAAAAATTTTCCATCCTTAGTTCGCCTTGTAACTAGTAATCTAGGGTATTTTTCATCAGAAATTCTAAGATATGTATATCTTTGTTGGTCCTTTAATTCGATATTGAATTTTGGTCGGTATTTTTTTATCATGTTTGATTCTAAAAGAAAAGCCTCACTTTCATTATCAGTTATGACAAACTCAATATCAGAGATATTTTCTACCAATTTTTGAGTTTTATAATTTTGATTTTTTAAAAAATATGATTTTACGCGATTTTTTAGATTCTTTGCCTTCCCAATATAGATAATTTTCTTATTAGAATCCTTCATCAAATAAATTCCAGGATCAGTGGGAATTCTAATTTTGGAAATATCAAAAGTCATTTTTTTAATAATTTTTTTAGATACTTTCCAGTATAACTTCCAGGGGATTTTGCAATATCTTGTGGAGTTCCAGTAGCCATAACTTTGCCACCCTCATCGCCTCCTTCAGGTCCAAGATCAATTAACCAATCTGAATTCTTGATTACATCCATGTTATGCTCAATTACCACCACAGTATTTCCCAAATTTACCAGTCTGTTAAGCACATCTAATAATTTTTGAACATCTGCAAAATGTAAACCAGTAGTAGGCTCATCTAAGATATAGAAGGTTTTGCCAGTGCCACGTTTTGATAGTTCTGAAGCAAGTTTAACTCTTTGAGCCTCACCTCCAGATAGAGTAGTAGATGATTGTCCAAGTTTGATGTACCCTAATCCAACATCATAAACTGTCTGTAATTTTCGTTTTATTGCAGGAATATTTTCAAAGAAATTTAATGCCTCATATACGGTCATTCTTAAAACATCTGAAATATTTTTACCCTTAAAGAGTACAGATAATGTTTCAGAGTTGTATCTCTTCCCCTTACATTCATCACATTTTACATAAACATCAGATAAAAACTGCATTTCAATTCGTTTCACTCCATCACCATCACAAGCAAAACATCTACCAACAGCTACATTAAATGAAAATTGTCCTGGAGTATACCCACGTTCTTTAGATAATTCGGTATTTGCATAAAGTTCTCTAATAGCAGTAAATGCTCCAATGTAAGTTGCAGGGTTTGAACGAGGGGTTCTACCAATAGGTGATTGATCAATTGCAATTACTTTATCAATATTTTCCAAACCAATAATTTCTTTATGACTTCCGGTCCTAACATTTGATTTAGAAAAATAATTTTCTAATACTTTGAGTAAGATATTGTTAATCAAGGTAGATTTTCCAGAACCTGAAACTCCAGTTACAGAAACAAAAAGACCTAATGGAATTTCAACATCAATATCTTTTAGATTATTTTCTGATGCTTTCTTAATAATTAATGAACCAGAAGGATTACGAATTTTATTTTTTAATATTATCAAAGAATTATCCTTCAAATAATTTCCAGTAATTGATTTATCACCTCTGAGCATTTTATTTATGGTTCCTTCAAAAACCACATTTCCTCCATGGATTCCAGCACCAGGACCTAAATCGATTATCCAGTCTGAATTTCGTATAACTTCTTCGTCATGCTCTACAACAATCACAGTATTTCCCAGATTACGCAGCTTTGTTAGCGTTTTAATGAGTCGTTCATTATCACGTTGGTGTAAACCGATTGTTGGTTCATCAAGAACATACAATACACCAGTAAGATTGGAACCAATCTGTGTTGCCAATCTAATTCGTTGAGATTCACCACCAGATAGTGTCAAGCTTAATCTGTTTAATGTAAGATAATTCAGACCAACATTCATTAAAAATTCTAAACGTTCTTTGATTTCTTTTAGAATATCTCTTGCAATATGTTGTTCAGTACTAGTTAATTTCAATGTAGCAAAAAAATCATAACAATGATCAATTGAAAGATCACAAACATCCATAATTCCCTTATCATTAATTTTTACTGCAAGTGATTCAGGTCTTAGTTTTTTACCATTGCAAGTAGTGCAAGGAGTATCACGCATGAATTGTTTTAACCATTCACGTTTTGATTCAGAATCTGTTTCCATGAAAACACGGTGTAGATTTGCAAGTACACCTTCAAATGCATTAGTGTATTGCCAAGAAGAATCACCAGATTTTGAACGATAATTAAAATCAATTAAATCATCAGTTCCATGTAAAATAATATGAAGATATTTTGATTTTATTTTTTCAATAGGAGTCATCAAATCAAAACCAAATTTTTTTCCAACAGCTTTTAATGCCTGTCGTTTAAATGATGAAAATCGGCCACTCCATGGAACAATCGCACCATCCAAAATGGATTTACTTTTATCAGGAATTACTAAATCTGCATCAAACTCCATTTTAACACCTAGTCCATTACATGTTTTACACATACCAAATGGTGAATTAAAAGAAAAAGTTCTTGGCTCTAAATCACCTACAGTTAATCCACAATAAGGACATGCATTATTTTGTGAGAAAATTTTTTCTGTTTTATCAGATGTGATCATTACATCTCCTTTTGATGCATTAATTGCAGTTTGAATCGCTTCAAAAAGTCTGGATCTTTCAGACTTTTCAGCAACAAGTCTGTCAACTACAATCTCAATATTATGCCATTTTTGCCTATCCAGTTGAGGAATATCTTCATCTAGGCTCAAAATATCCCCATTTAGACGCATTCTAGAATAACCATCTTTTTTAATTTGTTCAAATAATTTTTCATATGTTCCTTTTTTTCTCTGAATTAATGGAGACAAAATCAGAATTTTTTTACCTTTAAAATCTTGAAGAACAGAGTCACAAATTCTTTCAATTGTTTGAGTGGATATTTTTCTACCACAATTTGTACAGTAAGGAATACCAATTCTTGCAAAAAGCAGTCTCATGTAATCATAAATTTCAGTTGTTGTTCCCACAGTAGAACGTGGATTTTTACTAGTAGTTTTTTGCTGAATAGAAATTGCAGGGGATAAACCTTCAATGGAATCAACGTCAGGTTTATCCATCATCTCTAAAAATTGTCGTGCATATGCAGAAAGTGATTCAACATATCGCCTTTGACCTTCAGCATAAATTGTATCAAAAGCTAATGTAGATTTTCCAGAACCAGATAATCCACTAATAACTACTAATTTATTTTTTGGAATGTCAATATCTAAATTTTTTAGATTGTGATGTCGGGCACCCCTAATCTTTAGTTTATTTTCTACCATCTTTGAACTCTATCTCCTTTTCTAGTCTTTTTATTTGATCTCTGCACTCTATTGCTCGCTCAAAATCTAAATCCTCAGAATATTTTTTCATTTGTGCATCTAAATCAATAACATCATTGGTAAGGTCATGAATTGATTTTAGTTTTGATTCATCTAATTGGGTTGTTTGTTCTGGGACAGATTTTATGATTGTTTTGGGGGTAATGTTATGTTCTAAATTATATTGTGTTTGTTTTTCTCTACGACGAATGGTTTCATCCATTGCATGTTTCATAGATTTTGTATTATTATCAGCATACATTATCACACTTCCATTGACATTTCTTGCAGCACGACCAAATGTTTGAATCAAACTAGTAAAGTTTCTCAAAAACCCCTCCTTATCTGCATCCAAGATTGCCACAAGAGAGACTTCAGGTATGTCTAATCCTTCCCTGAGAAGATTGATTCCAACAAGAACATCAAATTCGCCTAAACGTAATTGACGGATTATCTCAGTTCTTTGTAATCCTTCAATTTCAGAATGCATGTAACGTACTCTAACCTGTTTTTTTGAAAGGTATTCTGCCAAATCTTCTGCCATTCGTTTAGTCAGGGTGGTGACTAGTACACGCTCAGAATTCTCCACTCTTTTGTGAATCTCGCCAATCAAGTCATCCATTTGATTTTTGGATGATCTAATCTCGACTTTTGGATCAAGTAATCCAGTAGGTCTCACCAGTTGTTCAGCAATTGTTGACGATATTTTTTTTTCATAATCAGCGGGGGTGGCAGATACAAAAATTGTATTTGTAAGATACTCTTCAAATTCTTCAAATTTTAATGGACGATTATCAAATGCGCTAGGAAGTCTGAATCCATAAGTTATTAGTTGATTTTTTCGGGAATGATCTCCTTTGTACATCCCGTGAAGTTGGGGTAATGTTACATGTGATTCATCAATTACTAAAAGATAATCATCTCCAAAAAAATCCATCAAACAAAATGCTTTTTCTCCTGCATTTCGTCCATCAAAGTGTCTAGAATAATTTTCAATTCCAGAACAATATCCCAACTCCTCAATCATTTCTAAATCATAATTAGTTCGCATCTCAAGTCTTTGTTTTTCTAATTCATTTAATTTTGGTAAACATTTTTTTAATTCTTCTTTAATAGACTTGACTGCCCTCTTTCTAACATCCTTTGCGATTAGATAATGTTTTGCAGGAAAAATTTTAATCTGGGAAATTTTTTGTTTTTCTTTTAAAGACACATGATCAAGTAAAGTAATTTTTTCTACTTCATCTCCAAATAAAGAAATTCTAACCAAATCTTCAGAATATGCAGGAGTTACATCAATGGTATCACCTTTGACTCTAAAATTTCCAGGGGCAACCTCAGTATCATTTCGCTCATATCTAGCATCAACAAATTTTCTAATAATTTCACTTCGTTTAATTTCATCACCGATATTAATTGTAATTGCCAAATTTTCCCAGTCTTTAGGATTACCAAGAGAGTAAATGCAGGAAACAGTGGATACAATTATCGTAGGCTCTCCTGAAAGTAGCATTGCAGTTGCCTCTAATCTTAATTTTTCAATTTTTTCATTGATTTGAGTGTCTTTTTCTATGTAGGTATCAGTTTGTGGGAGATAACTTTCAGGTTGGTAATAGTCATAGTATGATACAAAATATCCAACGTTATTTTTTGGAAAAAATTGTTTTAATTCTGAATAAAGTTGTGCTGCAAGAGTTTTGTTATGGGATATTACCAAAGTATTTTTTCCAGTTCGGGCAATTACATTTGCAACTGAAAAAGTTTTACCGCTTCCAGTAACTCCAAGTAAAGTTTGAACGGTTCCTTTTTTGACACCCTTAACTAATGCATCAATTGCTTGAGGTTGATCTCCAGTAGGGATAAAATCTGATGATAATTCAAATTGAGATATTTGTTCCAACAGATAAAATTCCTAAAAACAGAATTTAAAGCAATGGTGATATCAAACTAAAATTACCATACAGGTTCATCAATCATTTTAAGACCATCATCATTTACTTCAAAACCCATAATTTTCAAGGTTTGTTTAGATGATGGTGAATTTTTTTTCAAAATCTTTTGTGCCAAAATCATCCTGTCTTTAGAATTCATATGTTGACCAATTTTGTATTTTCCATGTATGGTTTGTGGAGTTACCTTGATTATTGAAACAGCATCTAAAACTCTCATATCAGATTTAATTGGATCATATTGTCCTTCAGGTTGATATTTCACCATTAACCCATTGAGAACAAGTGTTTTTTCTTCTCTATCAATTACAAAAGAACCAATTCCTTTGATTACAACACTGATGTACAAAGTATCAGCTAACGCGGCATTATGAGGATCCTCAAAATAAGAAGGAAGAAATTCTAATTCCCTGTCTGCTTCAAAACCGACCTTGTTATTTCGATTAAGGTTATCTAATTTTTCCCCTTTAACATGTGAATGCATGTAAATTGCATCATTTAGAAAAACAAAATTCATAGGAATTGTTTGAGGGAACCCATTTGAATCAATGCTTGAAATCCTTCCAACGTGTTCTTCATTTAGAAATTCTTTGATTTTTTCATACGAATTTATTTGTAGAATTCCAGTTAATTGCATAATTTAATCCCAACAAATAATATTATAAATCCAGATCACAAAATACAAGATAAGAAATTATTATGAATGATCCATATCTTAATGAGTTAAAAAAGGATTTTGAGGGTTACGAGAATCAATTAAAAAAATTAAAAAAGAAAGTTCTAAAAGCAAAATCTCTAGAAGAACAAGCAAAAATTATCAAAAAAATTGATTCAATAGCAAGAGTAATGGAAGCTAATCAGCAACAAGCAAAAAGGGTAACAAAATCTAGACTTAAAGAAAAAAAATCAAAAGCAAAGAAATAATCTAATCAGCATCTAATTCTTTGGCCATTTCTTTAATTTGTAAAATCCTACATTCCAATTCTGTGCATTTGTTTTTAGATTCCTCATTCATAGTGAATAATCACAAAAATTATCAAAAAGGAATGACATTCTAAAATTTGACTTTTGCCATCCAAATATTTTGTCAATTCAAATTGCTAAAATATAGGAATGATTCAAGTGAAATTAATGCAGGAAACAGATGAGGAATATGAAGAGGCAATAATTCAAGTTTTAAAAATTTTAGAAGAATGGGGTTCTGCATCAAAATTCATTTGGTTTAGAGAATTACATAGAATTACAGATATCGATAAAGGTTTACTACGAAATATTCTCAATGAGTTAAAAAAATCAAAAGAAATCAAAGATATGCACGGTGTAAACAATAGGATATTTTTTTGTCTCAAAAAATATTACATCAAATGTAGAGATGTTGAATTTAGATTCAAAGGTAAAACAATCATGTTAAGAGATGGCAGTAAAACAAAAATTATTCAGGGTTCAACAAAATCTACAGAACGTACAAGAAAAAGATTGGAAAAACAAAAAAATAAACGTAGAGCAAAATCAATTACAAAATCAAAAGCAAAAAACAAGTTAGCAAGGCACTAAATTATAAGGAATCTTCAGACTTTCTTTGCATCAAATTAAATTCAGCACGTTTGAGTTTTGATGATTCTGTTACATCTTCAGTCAGGTCATACAATTGATGAAGTTCCATATTTGGAGTTAATTCATCTTCTTTTTCATCTTTTAATTCATGTTCCATGTTCGCTAAAATTTCAACATTTTCATCTAAAATGTCAAGGCATTTTTTTACGGCATCAGGAAGTTCATCATTCATCATATTTTCTAGAAACTAGTAAAGTAAATGATTTTCCATATGGAATAAAATAGAATTTTTTTTATTGTTTTGCTTTTTCTCTTAGAACAGGCATTACATGACTGGCAAATTTGTCAATAGAGCCAAAGTAGTTCTTACCCCAGAATCTAATTACAAAGTGATTAACACCTGCATCCATGAATTTTTCAAATATTGGAATCATGTCTTCAGGGGTACCAACTGCAGTTGAGGAACGAGCTATAGAGTCAGGGATTTTAGTTGCAGCCTCTCTCATCTTGACAATCCAAGATTGATCAGACATGGAATATTCTGTAAAGTATTTGACAAAATCAAATCCTTCAATTTCTTTTAATCCATGAACTCTTAAAATTTCAGGCTTGAACAAGCTGACCTTGACTGCTTCTTTCATTCGTGCCCAAGATGCTTCTGCATCTTCAGAGAAATATACATCAATATCAAGAGCAAATTGGAAATTATCTTTATCTTCTTGTGTTCTGTTATTTTCATCCATGGATTTTCTAATTTGTGCAGCATGATCTTTGAAAAGTTCTGGAGTATAACCAATAGGTAACCAACCATCACCGAGTTTTCCAGTTAATGCAAGTGTACGTTTACCACCAGATGCCATGTAAGTTGGTGGATGTGGTTTTCTAATCGGAGGTGCTTGTAAACATGCACCCTCTAGTTGATAGTATTTTCCAGCATAACTTACAGTGTTATCTGGAGTTGATTCATACAATTTATGAATAGTTTCAATTTGTTCCGCCCATTTTGAAACTGGTTTTTCAAATGGAATACAAAATTCTTTTAAATTTTGAGCTTCACCTGCACCAATACCAAGAATTGCTCTGCCTTTTGAAACTCTATCAAGAGTGATAGCAGCCAATGCGATGTTAGATGGATGTCTTCTAATTGCATCAGTTACACAAGTTCCCAACTCTACATTGCTTGTAACTGCAGCAATTGCAGATAACATAACCCAAGGATCTAATACAATTGCGTTTTTCCATTGAGGCACATTAGTGTGGTCCATATAGAAAATTGAATCATAACCAGTTTTATCAGCAAGTATACAAGCTGTTAGAATTTGATCTTCAGTATAACCGGCTCTTGCAACATTTAAACCGTTTTGAATACCAAATTTCAGCTTTTTTTCAGTCAAGTACATTTACACCAAATTATTAGAATAAAAGGTTTCATCAAGATGTCAATTTTGTAGTTTATTAAGAAAATAGAAAAAAGGTAAAAAAGTATTAAGTTTTTTACAAATTACCTGTTTTGATATCTTCAAGACATTTTACTACATCATCTTTTGATATTGAAATTGGGTTTGGATCCAAATGACCTCTATCAGTCATAACTGTATCAGCAGCTTCTGAAACATCAGTTTTGAGTTCTAATTTATCAAAACCAAGTTTGTCCATTGCTTCTTTGAATCTATCATAGAAGATTGATTTGTTATGCTTGTGTGCAACTGTAGTACAAGAAGATAAAGAATATCCATGAGGTACTCCTTCATTTGAGAACACATAAGACAATGCATGTCCTAATGTTGTAGAACAATTTCCGAATCCCATTCCAGATAACATTGATCCATATGGATAGTTTTCTGGTTTGTCATTCATAATTGCATCATAAAGAATCTCAAATGCTTGTTTACATAGAGTTCTAGTCAAGTCATTACCAAGTTTACTATCATAACCTTCAGTAGCTTGAGCACATGCATCACAAACAGAATTTTTTAAGACTTGTTCTGGAGTACCTTCCATAAAATATGAATCAACTACAGCCATGTCAGCTAAAAATCTGTCTTCACGTAACAATTTCTTTTTTCCATCAAATTTTAGAACACAATATGTTGTCATTTCAGCTCCAGTTCCAAAAGTTGTTGGAATTAGAATTTTTTCTTTTTTCAATTCAGGTGCAGCATATTTTACTACATCCATTGAACTTCCACCACCCAATCCGATTAAGACAGAAGGGTTTTTGTCTTTGAATTTTGAAATTACAGTATTGACATCATCAATTGATGGTTCAGGTTTTACTTGATCATATAACATGTAATCCTGAATTCCCATTTTTGCTAACCATTTATCAGACAATGCTGGAGGAACGGTTGTAACAACTAGGGCATTTTTAGGATACTCTGTCTCACCAAGTGCATTTTCTCCAAAGTTGATAACTTTTGGAATACGAATTGTATGCATAAATCACAGACGTCATTGATTATTATTATATCTTGCATTATGAAGTGAGTTATGATGATTCAGAATTTTGAAGAGTTAGCAACTAGTGATAAAAAAAAGGATTGTTTAGAAATCTTAGAGTCAGGTCTTCAAGCAGCAAATCCAGAAAATATTATTCCAATGTATGTTACACCTAATGAAATCAAAATTGGGAATAAATCAATAAAGATTGCAAAATATTCCAACATCTATTCAGTAGCATTTGGAAAAGCTGGTGATTCTATGACAAGAGCACTTAATGCAATTATTCCCATAAAAAGTGGAATTATAGTAATTCCTAAAGGTTCAAAATCAAGAATAAAAGGAAAAAAATTCCAAATTTTCAATTCTAGGCATCCTAAACCAGATCAAACAAGCATAAAGGCTGCAAAGGAAGTCATGAAATTTCTTCAAAATAAGCGAAGTGACGAATTAGTAATTTTTCTTGTTTCAGGTGGAGGATCATCATTACTTGCATTACCAGATGGAATTACTCTTGATGATAAAATTCATGTTACAAACTTTCTTTTAAAATCAGGGGCAACGATTCAAGAAGTTAATTGTGTTAGAAAGCATTTATCAAAAATCAAAGGTGGTAAACTAGTTGAAAATATGAAATGTCAAGGTGTGAGTTTAGTAATGTCGGATGTTGAAGGAGATGATCTTTCATCTATTGCATCAGGTACAACATACATGGATGATACAACATTTTCAGATGCATTAGATATTTTAGACAAATATAAAATTAAAAGAAAAATGCCTTTAGAAGTGTTAGTGGTTTTAGAAAAAGGAAGACATAAAGAAAGTTTAGAAACTATAAAGAAAGAAAAAATTGAGAATTATGTCATTGCAAACAATAATGATTGTTTAAGAGCTATGGAAAAAACAGCAAAAAATATGGGTTACAAAATTATCACAATGCAAATTTTTGGCGACATTAAAGAAGCAGTAATAAAAATTCTTGAAAAGATTTCAAAAGATGAAAAAACATGTATCATTTTTGGAGGTGAAACAACAGTACGAGTTCTAGGAAAAGGAATGGGGGGAAGAAATCAAGAATTAGTTTTAAGAATTTTAAAAAATACACAAAAATTAAATAAAATAGTTATTGCATCCATGGGTACAGATGGGATAGATGGTAATTCAGTTTTTGCAGGAGCAATTACAGAAAACACAAAAACAGATTCAACAATAATGAAAGAGTTTTTAGTGAATAGTGATTCAGGTAGATTTTTCCAAAAACAAAAAGCCAATATCATCACAGATTTTACTCACACAAATCTCATGGATATAGGCGTGATTTTGAAATAAATTATGATCTTTTAATATCATAAAGACGTATTCTAACCAGATAAAATAATGTTGGAAAAACAATTCAATCCAGATTTACTATACAATAGAGTTGTTCATTTCTATATAGACAAAAAAGGATTTTCTAAAGACAAAGCAAATTCAATTGCTCAATCAGTTGTACAAAAAGAAGCTCAAAGAAGAATATGTAAAAATGAAAAATGCAAACATTTCTCTCATGATCATATTAGAAATGCAGAAACGTGTCTAGTTGAAAATTGTCAATGTGATGAATTTACTAAGTAAAATCATCTAAAGAATTTTTTATCAAAGGTTGTGCAGTAATTCCCATTGTTTTCAAGTGCTCTGCAAACTCATCAACAAAACCATGTATAGTGTAAACTTTTTCAGCACCAGATTGCACCACTAAATCTACAAGTTCGTTAAAATCACAATGATCACTCATAGGTATTGAGTAATCAGTTCGTCGTCCAAAAGAGAATTTTTTTGATTGTGCCCATCCACTAAACCCTATTGTTACAGCACCGTATTTTGATTTCATTTCTTGAATAAATTTATTTTTGCTTGACATCATTGGTGCTACCATCACCCAAGGTTTTTTTTCCAGTAACCCATTTTTTTCAGCCTCAGAATGTCCAAAGCCATCTTTTAGAGGTACACCAAATTTTTGATGAAGTGAATTCATTTCTTTTACGGAATCATGAAAATAAAGAGGACCCCAATGTCCAAAAAGTTGAGTAATAGTTTGTGCTTTACCTAATTGATACCCCATCAAAATTACAGGTACCCCTTTACCATAAAGTTCAGAAATTAATTCATTAACTTGTTTTTGAATATCATCTATTTTGGGGAAAATGAATTCAGGTAAACCAAAGGTGCATTCAGTAATCAAAGTTTTACATTTAGGAATTTTTGCACCATGAAGGAATCCTCTATCTCTTGTACAAATATCTCCAGTATAGAAAATATCATCAAATAGTAGTCCTTTTGCACCAAGTATATGACCACTGTCAATTAAAGAAAAATTCTCAAGTGATTCAACATAATTTTGCATTTTGAATCCTCGAAGATTGGCAATTTCGTTTGTTTCAATTGAGGATAGTATTGTTCCACCATTTTTTGTTGGGAGATGGTCAAGGTGTGCATGAGAAACAAAATTAATCCCCAATGCATCAGAATTTTTTGGATCCAAGTTGACACGTTTACCCCCAACTTCACACAGGATTCCATTTTTTGTCATCCTGACTTGCCTAGACAATGAAAAAAAGGTAGTTAGATTTGATATAAATTGCAGGTTTGATCTACTGTTGACTAGTTGCTAAATCTAGGAATTTTGATCTCAGGTCGCGGGAGCAACATGGAATCTATTTTAAAATCAATTAAAAGAAAAAAAATTCCAATCAATGCTGCAGTAGTAATTTCAAATAAACCAGATGCAAGAGGTCTAAAAATTGCAG
>JAPYTM010000010.1 GCA_029941825.1 Candidatus Nitrosopumilus sp. | reverse complement strand
TTTTATTTTCAGTCATCCAAGGAATAATTGCAAATGTATTTGGATCTGGTTTTAACAATAAATCTGAATCTTCAATTGATGTAAAACCTACAATTGATGAACCATCTAATTTTGGTAATCCATCTCTCATTTGTTCAGGTGTAAAAGTATTTGCTGAAATAGTTGTGTGATGAAAATGACCTGTAAGACCAGTAAACTGTAGATCGATAAACTGAATTCCTTCATGTTGAATTCTTGAGAAAACTTCATCTGGTGAATATGATACGTGAATTGCTTTTCCATGACTGACTTTATAGGGCAATTTTATACTTCAATCAAACACAAATACATCCAGCATTTAAGGATTAGGTAAGAAATGTCTGAAGTAAATCAAATCGATCTCAATATTTTACACAATACAGTTTTACGAGAAACTGAGACTGATTTGCTAATAGAACTTTCTCCAACCTTTTACAGAAATCTTTCTGATTTTATTGGAAATTTAAGAAAGCAAGAATTTGATGGTGTAGAAAATAAAATTAAAGACACTATGATTGAAATGGCAATTGAATTGGCATCATTGTTAATACATCTTAGACTAGATAAAATTTCAAAGTCTTCTAAATTAGAAATTGGGAATCTTTTAGATGAAGAAAAATTCATTTTAGATTCACAAGAGGAACAAAAAGAAAGAATTGAAATGATTCTTTCTGCTACAATTAATGGAAAATCAAAGTTTTTAGAATCATTAGCTCAAAATCATAAAACAAAAAAAGTTGTTATAAGATTTCTTAAAGAAGTAGATGAAATAGTGGGTGCCGATCTTGAAAAATATGGTCCTTTCAAGACTGAGGATATGGCTACAATACCATATGAAAATGCTCAGGCCTTAATTGCCAAAAATGCCGCAACAAAGGTACGTTGGGAAGATTAGATAGAAATTACACCTGTTAATTTCATATTGTATGGCTCATACAGGCGTTGATGTATTTGATTTTTTACTTTACACAATTTATCCTGTAATTGGAATTCTTGTTATTGAAATAATTAGTAGATTAGTCAAGATTCCGAAATGGATTAAATTGTGGGTACAAGCAATTGTATCTGTAGGTTTTGGAATTTATTATGGTGCAGGAAGTGTAATTGAAAATGAAGTTTGGTATATTTTATCCCCACCTGAAAATTTCCCAATGACAGCGATGGTGATGTTTGCACTTGCTCTTGCACTTCTTTATCAAGGAAAACGTGCAAAAATTTCTCCTGATAAAAGCCCTTATTGATTTCTAAAATCTTCCAAAAAGTCGTTTGAAAATATTTAGTTTGTTTGGACCACCATCACGTATTATTTTTTTTTCACCAAATTTTTTTGCTCTAATGAGACTAAGTTTTACACATCTATGTTCTTCTGGAAGTCTGTGTTCTGCACAAAATGGATCCTTACAATAATTACAATGAAATGGTAAATTTGTTAAATCACCACAATAAGCACATTTTTCTGATTCCACAATTTACTTTACCATTTTTCTTTTAATAAAGTTGCAGTATCATACTTTTTTAATGTCTAAACATTTTTACGATGTTGAAATTTAATGTGTTTAAGTGAATTAAATGATAAAAGATAAGGTAGCAATAATAACTGGAGCAAGCAGTGGAATAGGATTTGCTACTGCATTAGCACTATCAAAAGCTGGTGCTAAAGTTGCAATAGGAGCTAGAAGAGTAGACAAATTGGAATCTCTTGCAAAAAAGATCTCTGATGATGGTGGAGAAGTGTTTTATCAAAAATTAGATGTTACACAAAAATTAGAATGTGATAATTTTGCTAAAGCAGTTTTAGACAAATGGGGCTCTATTGATATTCTTGTAAATAATGCAGGTTTGATGCCTCTTAGTTTTTTCAAAAGTCTCAAGATTGATGAATGGGATAGAATGATTGATGTGAACATCAAAGGTGTATTGTATTCTACAGCATCAGTAATTTCTCATATGAAAGAAAAAAAATCTGGCCATATTGTAAATCTTTCATCTGTAGCTGGAAGAATTGTTTTTCCAGCTGGAAGTGTTTATTGTGCAACAAAACATGCAATAGCAGCATTTAGTGAGGGATTAAGACAAGAATTTAGTGTACGTTCTAACATTAGAGTAACTAGTATTGAACCGGGAGTTGTAGCAACAGAACTTAATGATACAATTACGGATGAATCTTTGAAAGGATTTGTTGAAAATACAAAAAAAATGCAAGCATTACAAGCTAATGACATTGCTAATGCAATTTTATTTGCAGTTGATTCACCTTCATATGTTAACGTTAATGAAATTTTGATAAGACCAACAACACAAGAACGATAAATTGACAAATATTCCACATGTTGTAATTTTGGGTGGAGGATTTGGTGGTCTTGCTGCTGCTAATGAATTAAGGAATTCATTGTCTGCTTCAGAAGTGAAAATTACTGTAATTGACAAAAAAGATTGGTTTATGGTAGGATTTGCAAAGTTATGGATTATTACTGGAACTCGAACTTTTGAAAACTCAATTGGCTCATTAAATAAATTATCAAAAAAAGAAATTAATTTCATTAAAAATGAAATTTTAACAATTGATCTCCAAAATAAAAATGTAAAAACTAAATTACAAACCATCTCTTATGATTACCTCATAATTTCTATGGGATCTATCTTAGCTCCTCAAAAAATTCCTGGATTAATAGAAAATGGATTTAATCTTTATGATCATAATCAACTCTCAGAAATTCATGACAAACTTGAGTGTATGAATTCTGGAAAAATTGCTATATCTATAATGGGAATGCCTTACAAGTGTCCTCCTGCACCTTTTGAGGCTAGTTTACTAATTGATTCCATGCTTAGAAAACGTGGAATACGTGATTCTGTACAAATTGATTTTTACAGTCCAGCTCCTATAACTTTGCCTGCAGCTGGTCTTGAAGTGAGCAAACAAATTTTAGAACTTGTAAATTCTGAAAATATTACTTTTCATAATTCATCTAAAATAAAATCTGTTGAATCTAAAAAATTAATTTTTGAAAACAGTGAAGCTGATTTTGATTTACTTTTAGCCATTCCTCCACATATTGCACCAAAAGTAATTTATGATTCTGGTTTAGCTAAAGAATCTGGATTTATTCCAATAGACAGAGATTGTAAAACATCTTTTGAAAATGTTTTTGCTGTGGGAGATGTAACTATTCTATCAGTTGGAGAAAATATGGCAGTTCCAAAAGCAGGAATTTTTGCAGAAGGGGAAGGTATCATAGTCGCTAAAAATATTATTTCAAAAATTCAATCAAAAGAAGAAACTGAACTATATGATGGAAAAGGTGGATGTTTTATAGAATCAGGCAAAAATACAGCTTCTGTTCTTGAAGTTGATATGTTTTCAAATTCAAAACCTTCAACAAATCTTTCAGAATCAACAACTGATAATCTTTCTAAAAAATTAGAATTTGAAAAAGAAAGATTATCAAAATGGTTATAATTCATCTTCACTGTTTTTCTTTTTTGCAAGATGTTCTAAGATAGCTCTTACCTCCACACCCAAATCTTGAGTATTTTTTGACAGGTTCAACCTTTCAGGAATATCCTTTTTAAAATTTCCATCTTCCATTTCTATACTTCTTTTTTGAATACAATCAAGATGATCTTGATCACTTGCAGAAATTTTATGACAAATACTACAATTTTTCATATTTTTTATTTATCAATACGACGATTTAATAATTTCATTTTGTGCCTCTGAGACAAGGGGTTGTAGTCTAGCTTGGTATGATACTAGTCTGGGGGACTAGTGATCGCAGGTTCAAATCCTGCCAATCCCATTTTAATAAATGAATTAACTATATTATTTCTAATTTGAGTATTTTCAACAATTCTTCTAAATTTTCTTTAGATTTTTCTTGTTTGTATTGTTTTAATGCTTCAATGATTTTTTCTTTGGACGGATTTTTGTAAATTTTCTGTACTTTTTTAGCAATTCCTGAACCAATGAAAAATGCTTGAGTAATTGATGTTACATTTGATGGTTTTCTATTTGTGCTAGAACTTTCAAAGTCTATGATTGTAGATTTTGTTTTTCCAACTATCACATGTTTTGAGATACTACTTAGTTCCCCATGATCAAAACCTATCTGATCTAATCTATAACAATCTTCTAGAACTTTTTTAATTGTAGATTTCAATTTTTTTGTACTTCCTACACCTTTTAACGAATTAACCCAATCACTAATTTTCTCACCTTCTAGATACTCCATTACGAGAAAATTTTTACTGACATCTATCATTTTTGGTCCAACATTTATAGAGTTAACAAGTTTTAACAAAACTGATTCATTTTTCATATTATTTCTTTGTGAATCAGTTCTTCTAATTTTTAATGCAACTTGTTTGTTATTTTTTTTTGCAAGAACAACTACTCCTACATACCCTTTACCCAAAATTGCTAATTTCCCAAGTGAGGTTGGACCAGTCAATGATATGGATTTTATTTTTAATTTCTCTAACTCTTTAATTCTTGATTTAATTTGACGATTAGTTGCTTTTGGATATCCAAGAATTTTTGAATATGGTTCTTCAGCAAATTTTTTAATTGAAATAAAGAAGTGTACCATCTGTTGAAATCAACTCACCTGCTTCCTCTTTAATTGATTTACTCAAATTCTTGTTTCCTATCGTAACCTTAAACCCTCGTTTAAAATCAGCACGAAGGCCTTTTGGCATGCCTGATTGAAGACTTTTTTTCAGAAATTCTGTCATAAACTTGATAGCATCAATATGTTTTCTTTTTTCAAGCGAGATTATTTTTCCATTAGTACCAATCCACATTAATTCGGTATTTTT
Organism: Candidatus Nitrosopumilus sp.; assembly: GCA_029941825.1. Lineage (GTDB taxonomy): Archaea > Thermoproteota > Nitrososphaeria > Nitrososphaerales > Nitrosopumilaceae > Nitrosopumilus. The sequence continues at coordinate 10,637 of JAPYTM010000010.1, read as the reverse complement.
TAGATTTTTAGAAATGAAACTTTTTGAACTATTTTCTCTAAAAAAACCTGGTCCATTTTTTGAATATGTATTAGAAATCTTTGTAGATTCTAAGAAAAACAAGAGATATGCTTCTTTTATCTGATCAGTGTGAGCTTTACTTCTAAGTACTCTAAATCCACCTAGTTCTAGTTGTGTAGATAGTGATGTAGTTGCTCTCTTAACTTGTCCCCATATCACATCAGGACTTCTAGATTTAAAATCAAATTTTACAACTAGTAAGTTACCCCAATATTTTTTTGATATTTTAGATTTCTTATTATTGAATAATGTTAATCTAGGTTTTTCTTTAAACGCCCTAGAAATTAGAATAAATTTTCCTATATTTTCATCTGAAATTGCAGCAGCTAAATTTCTGTTACTATCAATGGGATCAATAATTACTATTGATGTTTCAAATTTCTTTGTAGTTTTTCCTATAATTTGATTTTCTTTGATATTTGAGATTGATTTTATAAGATTTTCAAAACTCTTAAAATTTAAAATCAAAACTTCCGAAACATAACCACTAAACCCTTGTTTTGCAATCTCTGCTCCATAGATTCCATTTGATTTTAGAAATGTCTTTAGAATTCTAACTTCATTTCTCATTTTCGATGTTAATGATCTATCCATAAATTTTGTATGAAATGGAGATCTATCTGCTGCACTTTTCCACTCGCCTAATTTTACATCATAAAATGGTACAACATTAATTTTAGTATCTTTAATTTTAGCCTCAACATATGGATGTTCAGAATATCTAACATATGGAAAATATTTTTTTAATGATTCAAAACCAATTTTTTTTGAAATACTTTCAAATTTTTCTTCTGATGTTGATTTTTTAAATTTAATAAAAATATCCACATCTGCATTTTTTGATAACCATGTACCTTTCGCAAATGAACCTCCAAATTCTAAATCTACTACTTCAGGATATTTCTCAATCTCTTTTTCAACTAATTTGAATGCTAATTCAGCAATCTGTTTTTTTAATTTTTCTATATTTTGTGAAGGAATTACTGTTTTAGCAATTTTGGGAATTATTTGTTTCATTTTATTGCAGTTATCTCCTCTAAATCTGAATAAATTGGCCCATTTGGTGTAAGTTCACTTTTTTTCAATTTAATACTGGTTATTTTTTGTATTCCAAAATCCATAGTTTTCTTATTCTCCAATTCTTTTCTTATATCTTCAACCTTCTTTTTAATTCTAAATATTGTAATATGAGGTTTAAATGATTTATCTGAAAATATTTTTAATGGTTCTAACACTTTTTCAACCTTTTTTGATAATTGAATTAGTCTATTCCCACCATTGTCCTCTGTTCCAACCCAAATTATTCGTGGATATTTAGATTTAGGAAATATACCTACTCCTTTCAAATTTACATCAAAACTTGAAAATTCAATTTTTTGAAGGGCTAAAATTACTTTTTTTGAATCTTCTTCTGAAATTTCACCTAAAAACTGTAATGTAAAATGCAAATTTTTTACTTTGACAGGTTTAGCATCTATGTTAATTGTAGTCTGAAAATTTTTTATTGAATTAATTACTTTATTATTTGATATTTCAATTGCTACAAAAACTCGCATCATAACATTCTTTGAAGTATGTTTATAATAATTTCCGGTAGCTTCATAGAGAAGTTTCTATTTTGTTATGTATTGACAAAACTAATTGTATGTTTAACTGGAATGCCTGGATCTGGTAAATCTACTATTGCTGATGGATTAAAACTAAAAGGATATGATATTATCAATATGGGTAATGCTGTTAGAGAAGAAGCAAAAAAAAGAAATCTAGAATCAACTCGATCAAATCTTGGGAAACTTATGCTCGAACTTAGAGAAAAAAATGGACCTGGTGCAATAGCTGAATTAGTGAAACCACAAATAGAATCTTCTACAGCAAATGTGATGTTGATTGATGGAGTAAGATCTACTGATGAAATAGAAGTTCTTAGAACATTTGGTATTGTAAAATTACTTGCTATTCATGCATCAACTAATGTAAGATTTAATTTTTTACAAAAAAGAGGAAGATCAGATGATCCTCAAACAAAAGAACATTTTGAAGAAAGAGATAATCGTGAATTAGGTATTGGTATAAGTAATCCAATTGCATTATCAGATAATGCAATATCAAATATTGATTTGTCAAAAGATGAACTAATTCAAACCGCATTCCAAATTATTCAAAGTTGGATAAAATGAAAATACCCAATATTAAATGTAAAATAGAAATATTTTGTTCAATAAATCCTTCTGAAGATTCAGAAAAAATTAAAAAAGCAATTTCTAATATTTTTCCATATACAACAACAAAATCTGAAGTCTTTTCCATAATTGCTCAATCAAAAGATCTCAATTCTTTAGAAAAGATTTATGAAACAATTCATTCATACCAATCTCAAAATATCTATAGACGTAATCTTGAAAAAAATTTAGAATATGATTCAACATGGTTTTATCTGAATAAACAAGCTGCTTTTGTTGAAAAAATAGCAATTTGTGAAAAATCTGATGAATCACCATTAGGTCCGATTAAGGTGATTATTACTTCACCAAATATTGATGGAATTATTGATTGGATAATTTTTGAATAATAGGAAATCTAGCTAAAAAAATTCGCTCTTTTTTGATTATTTTTTTTAGTTTAATTCTAAAATCAACATTTTATAATTATTACTAAATGTTCATAAAATTAGGCATAATTGTAGGTATTGTAATTTTAGGAGGCATGATATTTTCAAATGAAATTGATAGTCTATTTCCAAATACATCCGCCACTATAGTTGATTCTTTAAAAAATGATATATCCAATTTTAATACTAAAGCTTTGGATTCTGTAGAAACAAGAATTGATGAATCTATTGATAAAATAGTAGATAAAACAAGTGATGCTATTACTGATGAAATTAGTGATATTGGAAATGACATTTCTAATGACATTTCCAATAAGATTTCTAATGTAAGACAATCAACTCAACAAACTATTACTGAGAAAATTATTAATTTTAATCCATTACATTCTATTCAAAATATTTTTAGAAATATAATTTAATTTTCTTTAAACATTGAAACAAATTTAGGCAATACCTCTGCACTTGTATTTCTAATAACTAAATCCATTTCTAATGACATTTCTGTTTTTTCAGGATTAATTTCTATTAATACTGCATTATTTTGTTTTGCATAGATTGGTAAAGTATTTGCAGGTGATACAACAAGAGATGTGCCTACAATTATCATTAAATCACATTGACTTGAAAAAATTATAGCTCTTTGCCAAATGTCTTGTGGTAATGATTCCCCAAACCAAATAACATCTGGTCTAAGTATGTTACCACATTTACATAGAGGTGGAATTTCAGAAAACTCTGTTATTATTTCATCTTTAAAATCACAAACAGAACATTTGATCTTTACAATACTCCCATGTAATTCTAATACTTCTGTACTTCCTGCTTTTTGATGTAATCCATCAATATTTTGTGTCAAAATCGTAACTTCAGCATATTTTTCAAGTTCAGTGATTGCTTTATGACCTAAATTTGGTTGTGCCGCAAAGATATTTCTTCTTCTTTCATTATACCATTCCCAAACTAATTTTGGGTTTTTATAAAAAGCATCAATTGTAGCTAATTCCATTGCATTGTAATTTCTCCACAATCCATCTTTACCCCTGAATGTTGGAATCCCACTCTCTTGTGATATCCCTGCACCTGTTACAAATACAATTTTTTGAATATCTTTAATTTGTTCTATAATTGATTCAAACATTTTCATTTGATTTCTATTTCTAAAAGATCTTTTGCAGTTATTACTGAATTATGAATTTCTTGTGCCTCACTCAAATGTCCAATTTCATCTTTGTATCTAGCTGAAAAATGAGTAAGAATCAAATTTTTTACTTTGGCATTTTTTCCTAAAATCGCAGCTTGTTTTGCAGTAGAATGACATGTGTCTACAGCTTTTTGTTTTTCATTATTTAGAAATGTAGAATCAAATACAAGATAATCACATCCTTCAAAAAATTTTTCTAATTCTACAGTAGGTATTGTATCACCTGAAATACCTATTTTTTTACCTGGACGCTTTTCTCCTAATACTTGTTTAGGTTTTATTATTTTCTCATTAATTTTAATTTCATTTCCATTTTGTAATTTTTTCCACAATTCCCCTTTAGGTATGTTTAACTCCTTAGCTTTTTTAATATCAAATCTTCCAGGTTTATCTTTTTCTTCAAACAAATATGAAAATGCTGTAACTGAATGATTTGCTTTACATGCATATATTGAAAATTTTTTATTCTCAAAGATTTTTCCTTCTTTGATAATATTAATTAAAACAGAAAATGACAATCCAAAATTTAATACTTTGATGTTTGCTGCGATAAATTCTTCAATTCCACTTGGACCAAAAATTTCTAATGTTTCAGTTCGATTTTGCATAGACATTGTTTGTAATAATCCTAAAATTCCTACACAATGATCTCCATGTAGATGTGTAACAAACATTTTCATTTTTTTATTCCATCCTAAACCTGATTTCATATAGGAAATTTGTGTTGCTTCCCCTGCATCAAACATTATAATTTCTCCTTCTCTTTCTAAACAAATACAAGATAATCCTCTATTTTCAGTTGGTTGTGCTGCTGATGTTCCTAAGAATACAAGTTTCATCTAATCAAAATTGTTCTTGTCAAGCTTTTATGCCTATAGATTTCATATTTTTTTAATCCACTTAATTTCAAATTATTATCTAATTCTTTTTTATACATTATTGCTATTCGTTTACGTTTAGGTAAAACTGAAAAAAATTTCTTTAGAATTACTTCAGGTTTTTCTGATACTTTTGAAGATATACCATATGGTAAATCTGTAACAATCCCATCAAACTTTTCAGAATTTTTTATAAATTCTTGAAAATCTGAGTTGAAAACCTTTGATTTGAACCCATTGGCTTTGAGATTTTCTTTTGAAATATCACACATTTTTTCATCAAAATCTAACCCAATCGCATGAATTCCCATGGATTCTGCCTCTAAGAGAGTCGTCCCAGTACCACAAAATGGATCACATACAGTTTCCCCTTTTTTTAACCCAATCAAATTTATCATGACTCTTGTTAACTTCCAATCTAATTCATGAGGATATTTTTTGATCTTTTTTGGCCTATTTTTTTTAATTAGTTTTGAAAATCCAAAAAAATTTTCTTCATCAGTAAAAATTAAATATATTGTAATGTCTGGATCTTCTAATTTTACTTTAACATGAGAGAATTTTGATATCATATCCCCCATAGAATTTTCTAATTCTGGAATATTGAATTGTTTTTCTGATAAATTAATTATTCTACAAACAAAGGTTTTTGCATTTTTTAATACTTCCAAATTTCCTTCATCTAAAAATAATCCTGACATTTTTCGTAATATTTGTCCAGAAACTTTAACAAATGAGGCACGTTTTGTAATTTCATTCCAATTTGTTTTTGATTGGATAATTACTAAGTTAGAAATTATTTTAGCTTTTGTAAATCTATCATACATTTTTGATATGGAAATAATTTCATCAATTGCAAGCTCAAGATGATCTTTAGATAAAATAAAAAAGCTTTCTGGCATTATATTATTATCTTTGCAATGGTATTTGATACATCAACTATTGATGTTTTACCTGGAATTGTGTTTGTACTGATAATATTTGCAACTCCAGCTTTTTTTATTTTATTTGCAGCATCATTCATTAAAAGAGCATGAGTACAAGCAACATACACTCTTCTACATTTTTGTTTTTTAAGAAATTGTGTTGCATTGATAATACTTCCACCAGTACTTATCATATCATCAACTAAAATAATATCTCTACCTGCAACTTCATCAGCATTTTTTGTTTTAATTTGTACTTTACCTGTTTTTCTATTTCTCTTCTTTTCCAAAATAATATACTCTGAACCAAATATCTTTGCAAATTCCTTGGTTCTCTCTTTTCCACCTTGATCAGGGGAAATTACTAATGGTTTTTTCAGGCTCAATTTCTTAAAATATTTCACTAAATCTGGAATTGCAGTCACATTTTTTGATTTTATAGTAAAGTATTTGAGACCAAATTTACTATGAATATCTACAACAATTATTTCTGATGCTCCAGCACCTTTAAACAATTTTGCAAGAACTTTCATAGTAATGATTTCTCCTATTAAAAATTCTCTATCTTGTCTAGCATATCCCATATATGGAATTACTGCAATGACTTTTGATGATGTTTCTTTAGCTTTTGAAATTAGTGATAATGCTTGAATTAGATTTGTATCAACAGGGGGATATATTGATTGAACTACAATTGATTTCTTTTTTGATAAATTTCCTTTAAGAGTTATTTTACTTTCTCCATCAGGAAAAGTTCTGATCTCTGATTTTACAAGATTTGCCTTTATCTTTTTTGATAATTTCCTTGCTAAATCCTCTGAAGATTTACCTGCAATTACTGATAGATTACTCAACAAGAAAATATGATTTAATGGGATTCTTAAGTTTTAAGAAAACTATTCTTCTTCTGCTGCACCATCAGTTTCTTTAGTACCGTATTCCTTAACGACTTGGTTACGAACTTTATCAAACTTACCGATTTCTCCTGCTTCTCTCTTTTCATCTCCTTGGTATACTGTTCTAATAGGCCATGGAATTCTAATATCATACTTTTTGAATTCTTCATACATGATTACTCGCATTTCACTTTTCATTTTAAACTGGGCACCGTAATCTCTTACAAATACTCTGAGTGCAAAATCTAGTGCCGAATCATTAAAACTGTTAAATCTTACAACAGGTTCACCAACATCTACATGTATTTCTTTATCACATCCACAACTTTGTTTGTGTTCATCAAGATATGGACATCTTTTTTGTCTGGCTAAGTGATTTCCTTGTGCATCTTTAACTTCTCTCATGGCACGTTTACCTATTTTCATTAAAATTGCATTTACTTGTACGGGATCATTCAGATATGAAACACCTACCTCAATAATTGCAGGTACAAGTTTGAATTCCTTGGTAAAGTTGATTATTTCTTCTGAAACAATTTGTTTTGTAGGAATAATTGCCAAAGATTCATTGAGACCATTTCTGATATAGGTTACTCTGGGCGTAATTTTGTATACTAGACCGTTATATCCGCTTGGTAAAGTTATTCTATCTCCTTCTTTGATAACCTTGTCTTTCTTTATCATAATATATGCAAAATAATTCTCCATTGTTTCTTTTAGTGCAAGTCCTATACCAAGTGCCATTCCACCAGTTGCAGTTGCCAACACCACCAAGTCTATTCCCCACCATGTAACTACTCCAAGTATTGTAACGACAAAAATTCCTATTGGAATAATTTGTTTTGCAGATTTTGGAACTCCTGCTTTTAATTTTTTTGCATATCCTGGTGGTCTTGAACTTGGAATTAATGGATCATAATTATTTTGTCTCTTTTGTTCTCGCCATACATCTATTGGATAAATTTCATCAGGTGATGTACCTGGAATTAATTTTTGTCCTGTTTGATTTTTCCCAGTTATACAATTTTTATAATATTTTTCATATTTCTTTCTCTCTGATTTTTTCCATTTTTCGAATGGCTCTTCATCTAATTTATCATAACTACCAACAGGCAAACCTTTGGAAGTATGATATTCTTCAAGAAATTTGAGACCTTTCTCTGTTTGAATATGTTTTTGAAATTCATCATCTTTCATGTCATAAGGTGTTGTTTGTGGTGGGCTCCATTTGAAACATTTATGGAATAAATCATCGTCATCTGAAAACCCTCGCATGTCTTTCCAATTTTCATAATCTTCTTTTTCCAGAATTGATTTATCCCGTTTTGTTAATGCGATAGGAATTAGATGTGATATTGTCCAACCGATAACTAGTATGTTAATAGAATTAAGAATTTTTGCGAATTTTTCAGCAGGATCTAATACATCTATATCTAAAGATAAATTTTCTTCATCAAATAATTCAGTGGTTTGTATGTATACATTAATGGATGATACCAAGGCTATTGCAAAAAATGGTAATATTGCTTTGCGAACAAATCGAGAAATATGTGGTCGTGTATAATTAAATTTTTGAGATTTAACCCAATGAGAAAATTTATGGTAAACTATTCCAATAACTATCAAACCAATTATTAAAAGAACAAATGCTAGTTGCACTGATTCTGATGAAGCCAAAAGCTGTGGTATGGTTTCAAATTCACCTACCGAAATGCTTGTAATTTCTTCTTCAACCATACGTACTCAATAAAATTATAGTTTAACGTAGAATACAAAGTTAACCACCAATATTATAATAAATTAAAATTTTTATCAGATTTTTGCTAAATTCAAAAATTTTTTGTGCGTAAAACCTCTATAACCTTTAACAATGGTTAGCCTACTAATTACCAAATGACCTATCAGGAATCACTTTGGGATGACTCACCATCACTAAAATCTTACACCTTAGCAAATTTCCGTTCGCTTCCACAAATTCAAAATCTTTCTGAGGAAACTCAATTTGAGATGGAAGTTGTAGGAAATGTTTTACCTTTTAAAGCAAATAATTATGTTGTTGAACAATTAATTGATTGGAATAATATACCCAATGATCCAATCTTTGTTTTGACATTTCCTCAAAAAGGAATGCTAAAACAAGAACATTACAAAAAAATGGAAACAGCTTTAAAAAATAATTCTGATAAAAAAGAAATAACATCTATTGCAAATGAAATTCGTCTTCAACTAAATCCACATCCTGCAGGTCAAATGGAATTAAATGTTCCAATGTTAAAAGATGGAACTAAATTATATGGAATGCAACATAAATACAAAGAAACTTGTCTTTTTTTCCCTAGTCAAAGTCAAACTTGTCATGCATATTGTAGCTTTTGTTTTAGATGGCCACAGTTTGTTGGAATGGATGAAATGAAATTTGCAATGCAAGAAGGCGAACAACTAGTTCAATATGTTAAAGAACATCCAGAGATTAGTGATGTACTTTTTACAGGTGGTGATCCAATGATTATGAGAGCAAAAGTTTTTTCAAAATATATTGATACGTTAATTGATGCAAAACTTCCAAATCTCAAAACAATCAGAATTGGAACAAAGGCTTTAGCATATTGGCCCTACAAATTTCTAACCGATTCTGATTCTCAAGAAATGTTAGATGTTTTTAAAAGAATTTCAGATAATGGATTACATCTAGCATTTATGGCTCACTTTAATCACTTGAATGAATTATCAACGGATGCTGTAAAAAATGCAATAACCGCAGTAAGAAAAACAGGTGCCCAAATTAGAACACAATCTCCTCTTTTAGCACATATCAATGATGATTCAGAAATGTGGGCAAAAATGTGGAGTAAACAGGTTCAATTGGGATGTATTCCATATTACATGTTTGTAGTTAGAGATACTGGCGCTCAACACTACTTTGGAATTCCTCTTGTACGCGCATATGATATTTTCAGTAAGGCATATTCATCTATTAGCGGATTAGCAAGAACTGTTCGTGGACCTAGTATGTCTGCAACTCCAGGTAAAGTATCGGTTGTTGGAACTACCGAATTTAACGGTCAAAAACTGATTGTTTTGAGATTTTTACAGGGTAGAAATCCTAATTGGATACATGAACCATTTTTTGCAAAATATGATGAAAATGCAATTTGGTTAGATGATTTGAAACCTGCATTCACTGAAAAATTCTTCTTTGATGATGAGATGAAGAATTTCAAAGGAATCAATTCAATTGAAAATTATCCTGAATCTTAGTTGTAATAACTTACAAGTATAGGAAATATAAAAAATTAACTTTGATGGATAAAATATGGTAGAAAATAATTATGATATTTTGAGAATCACAGAAGGTTCAACTGAAAAGGAAATTCGAGATGCATTTAGACGATTAGCTCTTCAATTTCATTCAGATAGAGGTGGGGAAAATAAACAATTCATCAAAATTAAACAAGCGTACGAGGATCTTAAAATTGGTAAAAAATATCCTGAAACAGACTTTGAAAAAATAAAAAATTCAAAGGTATATTCTGATGAAACTGATGCTAATATTAAAAGAAAAAATCAAATTTTAGGCCAACAATTATCAAAAGAAATGAAAATTGCTGAAGAATGGGCTACAGCATTAAGTAGGTCAAACTTGACTGCAACAAGATTATTTGGATCAAAAACTCTTGGTGAAATAGAATTAGAACGAAAAGCAAATGGTGCTTTATCAATTAAAGGAAATTTTATGGCAGGGAGTTTAACTTATGATGGACCAATAATTATGCAGGGAAGTATAACTAGTCCATCATGGGCACAAGAATTTAGAACAAACATACATCTAACTGTAGGTGATTTCAAATTTGTTAATCCATTAGAAAATAAATACAAAATTGAAAATGGTGCCAAAATTATTGTAGATAATGGAAATATTATAGTAGGAAATATTTTTGGGCGAAAATATAGGGTTGATGATCCAGATGGTAAAGTAGGCATCTATCAAATTCTAGAACATCGAACACACATTTCAGCTCCAAATGGAAAAATAATTTCAGAAAATGTTACCAATACTGTTTCACTTGA
>JAPYTM010000009.1 GCA_029941825.1 Candidatus Nitrosopumilus sp. | reverse complement strand
TCAGTCAATTTTTAAAATATTTTGATTTAAAAGAATCATTAATCATAAAGCATTAATTCTTTTTCTTCTAATAATGCATGTAAATTATGTACAGAACGATATACGTCTGATTCTTTTTTAGCACCAGTACATACCAATTTACCTGATGCAAATATCAAAATGACCGTTTTTGGATCAAGCATTCTATGAATTAGTCCTGGAAATTGTTCAGGTTCATACATGCTTCGAGGTAATGTTCGCGCAGCTTGTTCTAAATGAATTTTCCCACCCAGGTTAATTGCAGCTACCATATTTTGAATCGTGACTATTGCATCTTTTTTCACTTTGACTTTTCCCTTTCTTAATTTTTGAACAACTATGTTTACAGCTTTAATTGCCAACTCTTCAGATTTAGCCCCTGTACATACCATTTTTCCTGTTCTAAAAATTAAAGTTGCAGTCCTAGGATTTTTTAATCTAAATACTAATCCTGGAAACTGTTCAGGATGATATTCTGTATCTGGAAATTTTTCTGTAATTTCAATTAAATCTAATTTTTGGTCTACTGATGCAGATGCAACTACATTTTCAACACTAACAATTGGTTTTGTTTGAGGCATAACGAGCCAATTTAAATAACCACTTTATATATACTAGTCATATTTTTTCATAAAATTTGGGTTAGTCTAATGATGTCCAATCCATTGGTATCTATATTCTTCATCAATTATATCTGAGATAATTTCTTTGTTTTTGATTTTTGTTTTAGGTAAATTTATCTCAAAAAAACCTAGTTGACCTTTGTATGGAATTGGAACTCTTAACGCTTTTACATTTTTTAGCAAAAATCCAAAAGTTTTACCTTGAAAGTTTTTTGATGAAAAATGCAATTTTTGATCTTCCTTAATTTCTTTTATGGAATTATATTGTTTTACATCATAAATTTCTGCTTTTCCAATAATTGCACCTGTAACTAATTTTCCTTTTATTTTTAATCTTCTACAATCATCCAATCTTATTTTTATTGGAGCATGGATCAAAAATTCACCACGAAAATTTGTACCCCATTTTCTTAATTCTATTATTTTCTTACCTGAAATTATTAAATCAGCAAACGGTTGAGAAACTGACAGACATTTCAAAACATTACTCAGTAGCTGCTTTAACAAATTCCCCCGGATTCTTACCAATTCCTTCAGGCAAATTTGTTATTCCACCATTCAAACTTTCAGTTACTATACCTTTACTTGCAAGAACTTGAGCAGTCATTAATGATGTATTTCCAGCCATACAAATTAGTAATGATTTACCTTTAGAACCATCTAGATCCTTACTAAGATCTTCTGGAATTTGTTGTGTTGATAATAATTGATTGATAGTACTTGCTTTTGGTATTACAATTTTTTCTTTATCTATTCCTAAAGATTTAGCAATCATTTCAATTCCAGCTTCTTTTGGAGTATATTGAGGATGAACCCATATTATTTTATCATAATTTTGAACACTAGACACTGCCTCATCCAAAGAAACCTGAATGCGTTGATTTTTGGACATTGCCTCTAGATTTTTCCTATATTTTTCTATACCATCTGCAACTACCACTATGAATTTACCTTTATCTCCATCACTCACCATTTCTAATATTGCATATAGTGCAAGTGCTGTACTTTCACCGATATTGTGACCTTTATCTACAAAAAATTTTAACAGATGTTTTGCCTGCCCAAAATCAATCTCGTGTTGGGCTGCATATGCATCTGGGTTATACAACTTTAGACCTTCTGCCTTAATTTTTGTTCTAATTCCCGCAACGTCTTGACCTGCAGGTGGAAATACTACATGTACTGCCTTTTTTCCATATTTTTGATTCATGTATTTACTTAACCCTCCAGATGTACCACCAGTTCCAAAGGAACAAATTATTCTATAATTTTTTAATGAATCTTCATTTTCTTGTAATTGTTGATCAATTTCTACAGCTGTAATTGTTTTATGAGCATCAATGTTTAATTCATTATCGTATTGTTCTGGACAAAAACAACCATAAATTTTTGAAAGTGATTTTGCCAAATTGATTATATCTTGTGTTGCTAATAATGACTCTATCTCTTCAATACTAATATCAAAAATTTCAGGATTAAATCCAAGCTCAGATAATTGAGAACGAATATTTCCTGCAGTTGCTTTTGCAACTAATGCATCAGCATCACTGTCTTTCATTCCAGGGGCAGGACAGATATCCATGTCTAAATCTATTATGCGAATTTTTTCATTTCTTAATTCTTTAAAGACCCCTTCTTGCAATTTTCTTGAAACAAGTGAAACAACAGTCAATCCTAATTTTGACATTTGTCCAAGTGCAATTCCAAAATTCCCTGATGTTGCTTCAATTATTGTTTGATTGCTTTTCAACTTCCCTGTTTTAATTGCATCATGTATAATGTGAATGGCAGGTCTGATTTTGATTGAACCTGATATCAACTCCCCATCAAATTTACCATATATTTTCAAGTCTAAATCTGAAATATCTAGTTTATACAGCTTTTTTGCACATTCTTTAAAATCATTAGTGAGATCAATTAGTGGTGTTGCGTTAACCACTTTACCATCTTCTAAATGTGGAATTTTACTCCAAATTTCTTGTTCAAATTTTTCAAGCAAGGGTTTATCAAAAATATTTTCTGACATATTTTTTCTTCAGGTATAGTCGATTTTTTGCTCATATAAAATATCTGATATATTCTAGGAATTATTTTCTTAATTCTTAATGTTCATACATCCAAAATTCTGATTACCTTACTTGGAATATCCCTTAGTTTGCTTACAGCCATTGTTTTTTCATATCCTAAATGTTTAAGATTATTTGCAATAGTGATAGATCTTACTGTATTTGGACCAAGACCCAAAGCTATCATGTTGATACCTAGGCTTTTGAATGATTTTGTCATTTTTCTTACGGCATCAGGATCTGATGGCTCACCATCTGTTAATGTCAAAAAAATATCTGGTCTTTTTGATTGTAATACTGGAAACATTTTATCATATACCTCTGCTAACGGAGTTGATCCATTAGCAACAATTTGTGCTAATCTTTTTGCGGTAATGTTATTCCATTTGACATTTTCTGGTTTTACAGACCAGCAAACTACTGATCTATTTTGAGTACTAAATGCGTATACTGCAAATTTCACTTTAAGAAAAGCTAAAACTTCACAAAGTGCCAAAGTTGCTTTTTTATATTCTTTAGAACTTGATGCAATACTTGATGAATGATCTAATAGTATCACAATTTTAGTTTTGATTGATTTTTTTACATCCATAAAAAATGGTTCATTACCCTCGATGTAATTTTCCTCATCAAACTCATCCCCTGATTTAAGATGTTGTTCTTTCCATCCTGATTTCCATTCTTTAAATTTTATCTTTAATCCGTTGATTAAACGCATATCGTAGATTATTGTTTCATCAACATTTTTTGTAGATGGAATTTGAATTCCAATGGATTCTGGTGTCAATCCTTTATTTTCAGTTTTTTTATTTTCATCTAGTAATACTTTGTATTCATCATAGATGTTGTCTCCTTCTAGTACTGCTTTAGAATCAACTGAACCAAAATCACCTTCTTTGTTTTTAGAAATTATTTTTAGAATTTTTAATAACTCTTCTTCAGTTAATGCCATTCCAGCTTTCATGAAAGGTAATGAAATTGGTATTGTGAGAAGAGAATCTATTTCTAAAATTTTAATTATCTCACTCACTTTTTTTTCAAGCCATTCGGTATCATGATTTTCAATAATTGCTTTGCTAACAATTTTTTTTGTAAATATTGTTGCTTTTTTTATTTTTTCAAAATAACTGGCTTGAATTTCTCCTTTAATCGCACCAAACATGAAATATTGATAAAATGCCTCTACGATTCTTGCTTTTCCATAAACTGTATGAAGTTGAGGCCTTGCAACTAACATGTATGTATAATTAAAAATAATTTCATCATCCATCCCTTTCCAAATTTCCCTGCCTAATTGTTCAATTCGCTGTGTTTCCATTGTATTGAGAATAAATCCAAATGCATGATCATTACTAAGAATTTTTTTACAATATTTTATTCGCATTGCTTCATACCACAATGATGTTCTAAACTGTCGATATTTTTGAAAATCATTTCCAATTCTTTTTTCTAATGGAGTTATGATCACTTTATTTTCTTTTAATCTTGTTTTAGTTTCTGATTTATCTGAAATTTCAATAATTATATTTTCTTTTTCAGACCATCTTCTTACAAGAAATGTAGAAATTTCTACTAATGATTCATTTTGAAGTTGAATTATTTGCATTTAATTACCAAACATCGAAGTAATGATGTCATTTACTTTTTGATATTCTATATTTCCCCATTGTGTATAGACATTCCCAAAAATAATTTTTGCTGCTTCTTTTGATGTTACTCCTTTATCCAATAACTTTCCAAATGCAATAGTTTCTCTTAAGCTGGGTGAATAAAATAATTCTTCAACAGCAGCAGCTTGTCTTAAAATATTTGCTAGTTTAATTGCTTGAATAATTTCTAATTCATGTTCTCCTGAAACATACGTTTTTACAATTTTTAGTTCTATATCTTCTGGTGGATATTCTAATCTAATTCGTACTGGGAATCTACTTAGTATCTGTGGTGGAAGTTCTTTTGTTCCACTATGTGTTAATGGATTTATTGTTGCAATAACAAACCAATTTTCTTTTGCTTTAACTATCTCCCCTGTTGATTCCTTTAATACGATTTGTCGTCTATCATCTAATGCTTCATCAAGTCTAAGTAAAACATCTGCTTCAGCTGAATTAATCTCATCTAGATATAGCATATCTCCTGCTCTCATTGATTTTGTTATGATTCCTTCATCAAAACTTACAGTTCCATCTGTTAGGGTTTTTGTACCAATTAGATGACTCTCTCTTGTTCTGAGGCTGAAATTAATTGATTTTAAATTAACATTCTTATTTTTTGCAAAATCTCTAACTAAAGATGTTTTTCCAGTTCCTTTTGGTCCTATGATGAGCACAAAAAGACCTGCTTCATACGCCTTTTCCAGAATTTGATTTGAATTATTCCAATCTAGATATTGTATTTCCAAAGTATGTTTTCATTAATTTAAACAATATTTAATATTAGATCTAATTTCCAAATGCTTCTACTTTTGTAACTGCTTCACCAAATCTCTGATGTAATATTTTATTCCATTGTTCAAAACCTGATGGATTTTTTGGATAATTGTGGTAATGCTCAACTAACCATTCGTTTTGCTCTGATGTATATTTTAGAGCTTTTGCAACTTTCTGATTCATTACACCTCTAATTATCATACCAATCTTCCCTAATCCCGAAAAGTCAGGATGTTCTCCTTTACTAATTGATTCAACATCAAGATTACCCAAAAAGTGTTTCATTCCATAACTAATTTGTTCATTAGTCATTTGTTGTACTAATCCTCTAAAAAGTTCAAGACCTGCAGTTTTGTATCCATATTCTTTGATAAAGTCAAGATTGTATTGCCAAAGATTTGCTTCTGAAACATCATTTCCTTCTATTGCTTTAACTACATTATTTCCAATAATTGTTCCTGCAATTAACGCTGGTCCTATTCCACCAGCATCAATTGCTTTTGGCATCCATGCCGAATCTCCAACTAACATGTATCCTCCAGATACCATACAATCATTTTGTCTTCTAACTGAAACTTGGAAAACTCCTGAATTATTGTTTATATCTTCTGGATCTTCTGATAGTCTTGAATTTTTGATTGCTTTGTTTTTTTCAAGATATTCTTTCATTAATGATGCTACATTGTCTTTCTTCCCCAATCTTTTGTTTCTTTTATCCAAAAATGATTTTTCAATTCCTAAACCAATGTTAACTTTGTTATCTGCTTTTGGAAAAACCCATCCATATCCACCAGGTGCAATATCTTGATCTAAATGAATTATACAATAATCAGGATCAAACTCTGTAAGATCTTTTTCTCCTTGATCAAAATACATAATGTATCTACCTGTAGATTCCAAATCTTTTCTATCAATTCTTTTTTCTACTTTAGTAGAGTTTTGAAGTCCACTTCTAAGCGTAGATGTAACTCCAGTTGCATCCACTACAATTTTTGATGTTTTCTTAAATGGCTGTTTTGTTTTGTTGTCAATTCCTTGAATTCCTACAACTTGTTGACCATCATAAATTAGACCTGTAAGATTAATCTCATATTCAAACTCAATTCCCATTTTTTTGCATCTTTCATTTTGAATTTCAGGTAGCTTTTGACGATTTAACATGTATCCAGCACCATCAAATGGAATTTTTGTTTCTTTGTCTGGTGAAAATGCCATTACCCCTTTTACATCATGTTCAATTTCTGGTCTAGTCCATTGAATTTTAATTCGCTCTGACATGAAATCTACTGCTTCTTTTGAACATGCATCTCCACATACCCAACCTGCCAATGATTTTCTTCCTGGGAATAGTTCTGAATTTCTATCAATAACCAAAATCTTTAGGTTTTGATTTGAATAATGAGAAATAGATTGTGCTGTAATTGTACCTGCAAGACCTCCACCTGCAATTATAACATCATAGTCTGCCACAATAATGAGAATTCTGTATCCGTATTTAAAATAATACTTGATACAATGTATGGGTTCTATTCAAAATTCTGATCGATTAAAAAATAGGGTCGGTTCGTCGCGGCGTCTTCAAGGCTTTCGCTCAGACTGGAGCGGCTGCTATTTCCTCATTCCCAAATTGAATTCTTCTAATTCTTATTTAATCTAGTTGACAATTTGAAAAATCTCTGTAAATGATTTGATAGTATCTTTTTTGTTGTATATTGGAGTATGAATTTTTATTTTTATGGTATCTTTTTCACTAATTGTGATATTTCCTCTGATTAGTTCTTGTTTATCTAATCTCATATGGAATTTAGAATCTATTGTTCTTTCCTCAATTTCTTCAATTAAGCTATTGATTTGATCCTCTGATAACAACTCAAGAAGTTTTTCCATGAAACTTTGAGCCTGTTTTTTTATGATTTTTGCATTTAACATAATTATTGGATTTTCAAAATGCCCAAAAGTTTCCTGAATTGTAAAATCACATTCTTTTAGATTTAGTAATTCAAAAGATTGGAGTATTTTTAAAACATCTTCAGTTGCATGAACAATTACATCAATCGTAACTTCTATCTTGTCAATCATAATTGTAAAAGAATTACTTTAGATGTTTATGCTTCAAGTAATATTGTTTCTTCGTTTGCAGTTCTGATAAGTTTTACTTTCTCAAGACCAACATGTCTTACTCTGATAACTTTTTTGAATGCTGCCATTATGTCAGAGTTAATTTTACTATAACATGTGGCTTGAACAAATTGATCAATTGTCATATTTGGAATTGTTTTGTTAATAACATCTTGTGCAAGTAATCTGAGTGCATGTTGTCTAGATGTGTTTAATTGTTTATGGGTTAGAGCAATTAGTTTAATTCTAAAGATGTACCCATCTTTTGTTTTAACATCAATACTGAAACTAATCTTTGATGAACCTCGTCTAACTAAACTACGCAAAAATTCCTTTGAATATTCATATCGCTTAAAAATTGTTGTTGCTTTATCCCCATCTACTTTATCAATTTGGAAATAGATTTTGTATTGATGTTGTGAAGGATCTCCTTTTAGAATATCATAAAGTGTAACTTCTAAAACTCTACCTTTTGCATTTTCATCATCTGTAATTGGAACATATGCAAGTGGGACATTGTTAAATGAATCTGGTGCATTAACTGTAATCCAGCGTTTTTCTCGCCACTTGTCTTTTATTCGACCTTTTCTACGTGCCAATTCTTATCGACCTTTAAATCCAAAATATAAGGGTATGTTACTAGATCTCTTTTTGATTCCCCATGTAACTTTGTAAAACCTTGGGAATTCCAATGTGTCCATCTTTTGTTTGAAAATTCTCCATTATAGAAACTAAAATTCTAGTTGTGGCAATAAGAGTACTATTTAGAGTGTGAACATATTGTGTATCCTCATTTGTTTTATCTCTAAATCTGATCTTCAATCTTCTTGCTTGATACTCTAAACAATTTGAACATGAAACAACTTCTCTGTATGCATTTTGTCCTGCCATCCACGCTTCAATATCGTATGTTTTTGCTGAAATTTTCCCCATATCTCCAGTTGATAGTAACATCACTCTGTATGGAATTTCTAATTTTTGATAAAATTCTTCTACTACTATTAACATCTTTTCATGTTCTTTCCATGAATCCTCTGGTCTTGAAAACACAAACTGTTCAATTTTATCAAATTGATGTACTCTGAAAATTCCTTTTTGATCTCGTCCATGTGCTCCTGCCTCTTTTCTAAAACAAGGACTGATTCCAGCATATTTTATGGGCAAATCTTTTCCTTCCATGATCTCTTTTGAGTGCATTGCTGCCATGGCATGCTCTGATGTTCCAATCATGTAGAGATCTTCGTCTTCAATCTTGTAGATTACTTCTTCAAAATCATCAGCAATTACTGCACCTTCCATTGATTCTCGATTAATCATATATGGTGGTTGAATTAGTGAATATTCTTTTTTTGCAAGAAAATCTAATGCATAATGAATTAGTGATTGATTTAATCTTACTAGATCATTTTTTAGATAATAAAACCTAGATCCTGCAACCTTAGCAGCTCTCTCCAAGTCTACTAATCCTAGATTTTCTGAAATATCTATGTGATCATTTATTTTAAAATCAAATTTTGGAATTCCCCCCCATTTTCTAATTTCTTTATTAGCACTTTCATCTATTCCAATTGGAACTGAATCATGAATGAGATTTGGAATTGTTAGCGCCAATCTTGAATATTTCTTTTCAATATTTTCTTGTCCTGATTCAATTTTTGTAAGTTCAACTGATAGATTTTTCATCTCTGTTAAAATTGATGTTGCATCTTCACCTACTTTCTTTTTTTGAGAAATCTCTAAGGCCACTTGATTTTTCTTTTTTCGTAATTCATCCGTTTTGATAATAAATTCACGTCTTCTTTTATCAAATTCTATTAATGTATCTAAATCAAAATCTACATTTCTTGCTTTGAGCATATCTCTGATTACCTGAGATTTTTCTTTGATTAGTTTAGGATCTAACATTATTCAATCACCTTTAATGCTACTTGGATATGTTCCATGACTTCATCAATAGTTCCAATCAACTGTTTCATATTCTTCTTACTTTCAAAATTAAACACTAGGTTGTTATCAGTATTTTCAACGTAAAGACTTAATCCTTCAGGAAAATTTACATTATCTGGTTCTAGTGCTTTTCTGATAGTTTCTGCCTTTTCTTTTGTTATGTTATTGAGAATTACTTGTACTTGACACGTTAACGACATTTATCTCTAAATAATTGAGAAATTCATCTAATTTGTCTTTAGTTATTTTTGCCCCAGCTGCTGCATTATGACCGCCACCAACACCATCAAATTTCTTAGCTCCTGTCCTCATTAATTCACTAAGATTGATCTCTGATTTACAACCAAAGGATTTTCTTGATGAAAACTTTATTGTGTTTTCTTCTCCTTTGGTTCTTAATATTATGATTTTTCCTGCATTTTTTGGTGAACCTGCAATTAATGATGAAATTGTTCCAGTCATTGTTTCTGGTACTATATCTTCACCATTCACCATTACACAAGTTTCACTTTCTGAAATTCGCCATCTCTCATTTGATAAAACTTTCATGTATTCTCTAATCATCTTTCTATAATCTGTTAGAATAGATTCTCCTTCTCTTAGGATCTTGTTTCTATCTCCCATACATATTGCCATTCCTACACCTGAACGATTAATTCGTCCACATGAATTTAACATGGTTGAGAATTCTCTACCATCTCTCAAGAAACTTCTCTTGTCTTCTCTTGGAAATGTGTATGTATATCCAATTAATTCTGACATTATTCCAGTAGCATTTTTTCCAGAAGTAAATTTGGTGATTGATTCAATTACTAATCTCTTTTCTTCTTCGGTTAGTTCTGCTGGAACCCTCCATCTACCTTCATCTTTTAACTTAATTCCTGATGAATTTAGAAGAGAAAGACATGCATCCCTGTTCCATGTTAAACCCTCGATAAATGGTTGTGATGTAAATGCTAAGGCATCTGGAAGGGGTCTAGTTTCTCGTCCAACTAATAGTAAATCTAAATCAATGTCTACCAAACCCTGTTCTTTGGCAATATTTGCAATCTTAAAATTTTTACCTGTAAATGACTTTCTTTCTCCTTGATCTTGTCTATCTCCTAATGCTGAAACAACTGCAATGGCTGATAAATCTGAATTTCTTTCATCTAGTGCTATTGATGCTAGATATGCCATTCCACCTGCGCATATATCTGCACCACCATCAATTCCATATTTCCAAGAATTGATAATATTTTGATTATCCAATTCTTCCTCAGGAATTTGATGATGATCTAAAACCATCCAATTATCTCCTAATGTTTCATCTAGAATGTTTGCAAAACCACCTCCTAGATCTGTTACTAGATGAAAATCTCTAGAATCTATTTTGAAAGATTCTACTATATTTTTACTAAATTCTTTTGATGTTCTAACAGTGCATTTAGCACCTGCTCTAATCAGAGCTTTAGTAATAATACTTCCAGATGTAAGTCCATCACAATCATTGTGAGTTGTTACAAAAATTGATTTTTTAGATTTTATACAATCTGATATTTTATCTTTGAAAAACGAAAGAGACTCATCAAGTGATTTTGTCATTACTCTAATTGAGCAACTACGGATTTATATTTCCAAGTTTTAGGAATTCTTTCAATTCTTTTGTAATAGACTGATAGTCTGTGAACTTTGGCTTCAATTAATTCCAAAGATCTTACATTTCTTCTATCTCCTTTATTTGCTTTGAGGTGTTTTTGAAGACCTACTGCCTTTTTGACAATATTTTCAAGATCTTCTGGCATCTCTGTTTTCAAATCATTTTCTTCTAGAATCTCACCAATGCCTTTTTTGGTAATTGCTTTGATTAAGGGAATTGCATGTTGATCTCTTAATTTGATTCCAATTTGACTAGGAGTCATTCCATCTTTAGAGTATTTGACTACTAATTCTTCAATCTCTTTTGGACTTAATGTAACCCAAGAAGGTGCACGTATTACAGCTGGTCTAATTGAATGTGATTTCCCATGTCTGTGTGTATGCATTCGTCCCATAATTTGGCTGATTTAAGAACCGAATTAAATGTTACTTTACTGATCTCGTACATTGTATCGAAATTTGGGGTTCAGAATAAAAGTTAAATAAGTCCTTGGCTTCAAAACGGACAGGTAAACGGTATGAATAACAAACTACTCTTAACAGCATCATTGATTGCTGTAATATTCACTATGGGTTACTATGCAGAAAATGCAGTTGCATTTGCACAATACATGGGTAACGTTGGTAGTGAAGGCCAAACTGGTACTTTTACACTAGAAGAAGCACTTGAACTACAAACACGTAGAGTCACTTCTGCTGAAGCAAATCCAGCATCTGGTTCAGGAACTCCGTATCTTGACGCAGGTGGTGTAGTTGGAGCAGCACTTATTTCAGCTGCAGTCTTTGGTGGTATTTCAGGACTTCTATTCTTTAAAGGAAGATCTGGAAAGTATGCAGCAATGGGCAGAGGATAACAAAACCTCACATTTCTCTTATTTTATTAGTCCTCTTTAGTGGATACTGATCTCGTACTTTTCTGAAAATAAAAGAAATGTATATATCGCACAAATTGAGTTGAATTATCATGATTCCTATCGTAGGTACATTTCTAAGCATCCTGTCTTCAATTACAGGACAATTAGGACCAAACTATGATCCACTATTCTATGATGTAATGATTTACATCTTTGGAACCATCTTGTTCACAGTATTCCTTCTGGCTATGATCTCATACCACTTGCGTGTACATGGATGGGCTTACAAAGACAACCGTGAGAGATGGGTCGATGAATTGGACAGACACTTTGAAAGAGAAGGTATTGGTCTAATTCCAGATAACGGAAAATACTGGTAAAATTTCTTTCCTTTATTCTTTTCATTATTTTTAGAATCTCTTAGGGTTATTAGTTATAAATTTAGTATTTTAGAAAAACATGATTTTTACAAAGTATGTAATTACTAATTTTCTGGTGGGAGGAAATCTCTTTCTTTTGATTCATCAAATGCTTTTGAGGTAAATACTACTTTGTAGTGATATCCATCTTGTAATGGATGATTGATGAAATGAGATGACTCTTCACCATTTACATAAACAGTTGATTTATTTTGGTCCATATCTCTTAGAGGAAACTCCCACATCCACAAAAAGTGCCCTATTTCCCATGAATAATCCTCTTCCCATTCTGCATAAATTGTTCCATCATTAGTTAATGTGTACATTGCTCTTTTACAATCTTCATTAATTCCTATATTGGCTGGGATATCTGCTTTTTGTCCATCAATAATTAATTCTAATGTTGCCTTTATTTTGTACGGTGTTTGTCTATCATTAATACAAACTTTGAGTGGATCATTTGGATTAGCTAATTGTTGAATTGTTAAACTTCCAACTGATGCTGCAACACCTATGATAGCTGAAATTACTAGGAATCTTATTATTCTTTTTCTCTTGTAAGGATCACTAGTTCCCGGCCAAATCATGTGATAATTTTAAGAGTATTCCTTAAAGTCCTTTCTTTTATTCACATATGATTATGGAATTCATTTTTTGTAATTGAACATATTCTAAAAAAATATATTATTTGATCTAATTTTAATTTGATTACTTTGTAATGACTTTTTTTTAAAACATTTTTTTAGAAAATAAAACTTGATTTGAAGCCTTACGATAATCGTAATGGTATATCTATAAAATGAAAAGATTGGGGTTATTTAGATAACTTGCCAGGGTCTTGTTGCAAACACAATAACATATCCGACACCAATTATGATTGATTGGTATGCGATGTTAGTATATGGAATTGGTTTGATAATTGGATCTCCTTCAACGACAACTGTTTGACCTGGACCAAGTCCTGGACCAACTTTTGCTACATTGAGTTGGGTGTGTACGTGGTACACCCCTGCTTCAAGTGCTTTTGCAGATAGTGAATAATCAATGACGGCATTACCTGGAATATCAAAGACGTTTCCTGGTGGGTCTCTTGCCAACATTTCCCATCTGTTACCTGCGTTAGTTGATTCTGAGAAAATGGATATCCATCCTCTAAGATCTCTTTCTACAAGACTAACTAAAGTTCCTTGAAGAGTCAAGGTCTCGCCAGTTTGTAGAGATTGTCTGTTAAAGGTTTCATCTTCTATTCTGATGAAACGACTCTGGAGTTGTGCTTGGACACCGTGTGCATCTGCAGTTGGAACAATTGTCTCAACCCAGTTGAAACCTAATGTTCCTAGTGCTAATACAACAGCTAGTCCGAATACGAAAATCTTTTTTTCGACCATACTTATCACTAATATTCAGAAAGATAATACACGTCGTTATATGTTTTACCTTCACAGTTAGGATCGATGAATGTAATTTAATGTTAATCATCGATGTTAAACAACAAAAACAACAAAAAAATGTTGAAATTATTTTAGATTTAACTGTTTAATAACAATTATTTTTAATATTTTTTTAAAATATGTGGGATAATTTAATAAACATTCATTCTTTTTCAAACTCTTACTTTATATCACTAACATACATGTATGTATTCATGGCACAGATGCCCGCATTAATCCCAAAAGAAGTTGAGATCCAGAGACTAAAGAAAGTCTGGCTCATCGTTATTGCTATGGGTTCAGTTGCAGCATCAGTCGAAGTAGATAACTTCGTTGATGGTTCTCTACACCAGACTTCTATCAGAGACAGTGCATTTACACCAGCACACTGGTGGCTATATTCCCACTTCATCACATTACCAATTGGATGGGGAATGGCAGCAGTATATGATAGAAAAATCCCAGTACTCAGAGGTCCAAATAATTCAATGAACACAGGTTTGAAGATGACCATTCTTGGTTACCTTGCAACTATGTTTACAATTGGAGTCAATGAGATGTGGCACTTCTGGTTTGTAGAAGAAATTTTTGCAGTACCAAATCACTGGATGTTTAACATGGGAGTCGTAGTGGCTTTCATGGGCGCATTAGCATATGTAGTTAGAATTTATGCTAGACTAGTAGAACTAGGCGCAGAAACTCCTGGTGAGAATCCGTACATAGCTGAAATGTACAAGATGGCTTTAGAAGGCAAATTGTACAGTAGATCAATCCCATAGACAAAATGTGCAAACGCACAATTTTTTCTCTTTTATTATTTTAAAAAAACGATGTAGATCGTACAAGCCCCATTAATTTAAGAAAGATTTAAAAGGATTCTGAATGACAGGAATTTCATAATGACTCTTCCAAAAGGATTCGGATCTGGCGGTGCTGGTGGTTCATCTAGTGCTGATATAGAACGAATGATTGGACGACGCGTTGAAAACATGACTGGTATGATTACAGCATCATTCTGGGCAGCAATATTAGCTACTGCAGCTGGAACAGCAGCAGGATATTTCTATTATCCATGGGCATATCCAACAGCAAGTGGTCACTTTGCATTCATCGTACTTACAATCATTGAGACAATAGGTTACATCTTCTGTGTTAAAGTCATGGAGGAAGGTTCCAACAAAAATAGTAATGGTATAGTTGCTGCCAGTGTAGGCGGTGCAGCAGCATTTGTACTCTTCGTATCACTATTCGTTGGCTGGTAACCCGAAGGAAATTCCTTCAGATACCACTCTTTTTCATTTTAATTTAAAGTTAGAAATATTGATTTTTGTATCAATTTTTTAATTTAATTTGAATTCAAACAACGATCTTCATACCACTCTATAATTTTATATACTGACCCTTTATTCTACTGAACATGGTCTGGTTAAGACGATGTACACACTACTTATTCATAGTAGTAGTTGCAGTTAACTCTACACTGTTAACAATTAACGCAGGAGACTACATCTTCTACACTGACTGGGCTTGGACTTCGTTTACGGTATTTTCAATATCACAAACGTTGATGCTTATCGTAGGTGCATGTTATTATCTTACATTTACAGGCGTTCCAGGCACAGCAACGTACTACGCTCTAATTATGACAGTATACACATGGATAGCAAAAGGTGCATGGTTTGCACTCGGATATCCATATGACTTCATTGTAACTCCAGTTTGGTTACCATCAGCAATGCTGTTGGATTTAGTTTACTGGGCAACAAAGAAGAACAAGCACTCCTTGATACTGTTTGGCGGCGTACTGGTAGGAATGTCTTTACCATTATTCAATATGGTAAACCTGATAACAGTAGCAGACCCACTTGAAACGGCATTCAAGTATCCAAGACCAACATTGCCACCATACATGACACCGATAGAACCGCAGGTAGGTAAGTTCTATAACAGCCCAGTTGCGCTCGGTGCAGGTGCAAGTGCAGTGTTAGGATGTACAATGGCAGCATTAGGTTGCAAGCTAAACACTTGGACATACAGATGGATGGCCGCTTGGTCAAAGTGGGACTAAAAACACAACCCTCTTCTTTTCATTTTATTAATTACGCTTAGAGTATTCTCTAAATTTTTCTTCAAATTTGATTAAAAAATACTGCACAGGTTGTAATCTTTTATTGGCTATTTTGACAATATGTAATCTTATGATAATGATATGTGACGCAGCAATACAGTCAGATTCTTGTTACTCCAAAACCATTTGTAAAATGGGCTGGTGGAAAACGTCAATTAATTCCAATTCTAAATGAAAATTTACCTAAAACTTTTGGTACCTATTTTGAACCATTTTTGGGTGGTGGTGCATTACTTTTTCATATGTTAAATGAACGTAATAGACAAAAATGTAGTATTTCTGATCTTAATTCTAATCTTGTTTTGTCTTACACTACAATTAGGGATAGAGTAAATGATTTAATATCTTCTTTAAAAAATCATGAAAAAAATTATCAAAAGGATTCAAAGTTTTACTATTATTCTATTAGAGATAGTAATCCTAGAAGCCAAATTGAAAAAACATCTAGATTACTTTTTTTGAATAGAACTTGCTTTAATGGATTATACCGTGTTAATAGTAAAGGGAAATTTAACGTACCTCTTGGAAAGTATACAAATCCAAATATTGTAAATGAGGATAATCTACATTCTGTAAGTAATATTTTGCAATCAAGTAAGGTCTCAATCAAATGTCGTGATTTTGAAGCAGTTCTAAGAGATGCTAAAAAAGGAGATCTTGTTTACTTTGATCCTCCCTATCAACCAGTTAGTGATACTGCCAATTTCACTAGTTATACAAACAAGAATTTCACATATGATGATTTGAACAGATTGGCAAATCTTTGTATGAAATTAGATGAAAAAGGTTGTAATGTTCTTTTATCCAATTCTAATTCTAAAGAAGTTACTGATATGTTCTCAAAAAAACCTTGGAAAATAAATAAAATTCATGCTAATCGTTCAATTAACTCCAACTCTAAAAAGAGAACTGGACACTTTGAATTACTGATTAAAAATTATTAGAAGCTTCGAACGGGATCTGAACCCGTGACCTTTACATT
>JAPYTM010000008.1:14732-16925 GCA_029941825.1 Candidatus Nitrosopumilus sp. | reverse complement strand
TCCTTTTTGATATTCAAATTCTAAACTACTTCTGAATCCCAAGTATAGTGATGCAGTATACAAATTACCAATCATAGAAGATGCAATAAGTGAACTTGAAAGTTTTGCTTCATACACTTCTTGATATTCTTGAGTTTTGGTGAATAGTTTTGTAAATTCATGATCTTTTGTCATAAATTCCTGGTCACCCAATACAGATTCAATTGTTCCCCGTGGATCCTTTGGAACTGGTTCTTCCATTCCAATTTCTTGTAAAATTCTCTTCCATCTTGGAAGTTGACGCCATTCATGTCTAACTAGATATGCTAATGCTTTCTTTCCCATGTTACTGTATGGTAAGTGCATGTTAATGTAATCCATATGATCTAGTATTGTATCACCTGACTCCATCTTGATTAGCCCTGTTGCAATTACTTTTTTCTTATATGCTTCTAGTGCTTTTCTTACTTGAATCATGTATAGCATGTTGGAGTATTGCCCATGAACAATTGGGGTCTCTTTTCCAAATGGTCGATAAAAGTCATATTCATCTTTAATTGATGTAGCTGTAACTTTAGGATCAAATTCTAATAATCTTGGCTTGTCATTTAGGAGCATTACTACAGAACCCGCCCCTTGGGTCATCTCACCACTAGAACCCAGGTCATATTTTGCAATATCTGATACCACTACTAATGCAGCCTTTCCATCTGCTTCATCAGCTCTAATCCAGTTTGCATTGTCATAAAGAGCATAAGAGCCACTAACACATGCAAATTTAGTCTCAATACCTCCACAGTGCTCAAATGAACCTTGACCGTAAACTTGCTCAAGCATTCCAATAACATAAGAGTTCATTGCCTTTGATTCATCAAATGCAGATTCCGTTGATACGTACAGTCTTCCAATATCTTCTGGAGAAAGTTTATTTTTTTGCATAATTTTCAAGCATGCATTTGCTGCAAGACATGCTGGGTCTTGATTGGCATCAACAATTGCCATTTGAGAAACTCCAAGACCTTTTTGTAATTTTACAGGGTCTAAACCCCTAGCCTTTGCAAAATCAGATGCATCGATGTATAATCTTGGAATGTATATTGCAATGTCGTCTATTCCAGCTGCCATAAGCTTGCCTCCGGTGATTCATTAATAAGGTTATTGCGTTAATTATGATAAATTAGGCAGAAAATTGTAGTTATTTTTTAAATCAATTACTCTTAGTTTGATCGCAGTTTCTATTTTTTTAATTCTATTTCAAAAGTTTTTTGAAATACTTCGTATGGTTGTGCTCCAAATAATTTTGTAACTTTACCATCTGGACCAATTACAAAAAATGCAGGAGTTCCAGTTATTCCAAGATCTCTTGCATCATTGTTACTTGCAAGAATTGTTTGTGAATGTGGTGTATTAATCATACATTCAGACCATTCATCAATGTCCAAGTTAATTTCTTTGGCAAATTTTAAAAGATTTTCAGATGATGCCCATCCATTATTTTCACCCGTCCAGTTTGAATATAAAATATCGTGATATTCCCAGAATAATTCTTGTTCATTTGCACAATGTGTTCCATGTGATGCAGTTATTGAATCAGGACCAATAATATTGTAATCTTTGAAAATCATTCTCACCTTTCCTGTTTCTACATAATTTTTGAGAATGTCATCCTCAGTTGAATGAAAGAAAACATTACAAAAATGACACTGATAGTCACCAAATTCTATTAATGTTACAGGTGCATTATGATTTCCAAGAATGGGTGAGCCATTTTCTAAAAATGTGGCCATTGTAATTTTTGGTGGGCCTGATACTTGTGCAGTAGGAGTTGGTTGTATTGTTAATTCAGTTTCATTTGAGATTCCTTGAAATCCTAAAAATACCACAATTATTACCACTGATGCAATTACTGCGCCTATTACAAGAGATGGACCATGTATCATTGAATGGTAAAATTTTCAGATCAATTTAGCCTTTTGTGCTATGATCATTTTACATCATCCGAAATTTGACCTACACTAAATACCTGTAAATTTTTTGACAACCTGGATTTTTCTATAGATATTGTTGTTTTGATAATTTTATTTTAAATGAACTTATAATTCTGATTAAAATTATTTTGTTTTTTTATTTCATGTTATTCCTATTTTTCATTTTTCTTAGTATGTTTAGTATCACCGTTGTAACATAATTTTTAATATCAAAAATTTTAATGCT
>JAPYTM010000008.1:0-14632 GCA_029941825.1 Candidatus Nitrosopumilus sp. | reverse complement strand
GTATGTTTAGTATCACCGTTGTAACATAATTTTTAATATCAAAAATTTTAATGCTTAACTTATTTTAAATTTAATGTAATTCTCTTACATCCTATAGTACATTTTACCAAATTTATTATATTAACATATTTTTTCATCATAAATTGTAGTAATTTCATTCCTTCATCTTTTGATTTTTTAATGAATTCTACTATTTTGTTTATTAGAAAAGTTTTATCTAATTCTTGTTATGGCCAATATCATTTGTTGTTATATGTAAATTTATAATTCAATTACTCTTTGAATTTTATTTTTATGATGTAATTCTGAGTTGTTCATAAACTAATCATAAATTTTAAACATAGTTAAAATCCAAAAACAATGTAATGGATAAAAAATGTGTTAGTTGTGATAAAATTGCAGTTAGGGAATATGAGGGTGAATTTCGTTGTGAGCAACATCATTTAGATGCTAAAAGAATAGCTAACGCCAAATTTGAAAAAAATGAAACCCTAAGAAAATATGTCATAATTATTGGTGGAATAATTGGAATATCTGTAGGTTCTATAGTGATCTATCAATTTGTATCTAATTTATGACAACAAAAAATATTTTGACTTGATTACTATATCTAAACACATATTCTACTATATACAAAACGTTAAACACAGAATTAAATTAATTTTTAATGTATTATGAATAAAAAAGATGGTGTAGTTTTAGCTGGAATTTTCATAGTTGGAGGTTTGGTAATAACTGGAATTATTTTACTCTCAAACGGAATTCTAGGTAATCCTTTCTTGTAAATTTAATCTTATGATGATTGTTTTGATGAAAAAAATAAACTACACATATTCTTAATCTAAATAAATGGGTCTGACATGTAAACAAACATGAAGAAGGTATTTGTTAATGGATATGGTTCCATTGGTAGTAGAATTACTTCTTTTCTTAAAGATGATCCTGAAATCAATGTAATCGGAGTTGGAAAATATTCACCTGATGAAAAAGTGAATGTCGCAATTTCTAGAGGTTTGAATGTCTATGTCCCCGAAAAAAAAATAAATGATTTTTCAAGTTATAAAATTACAGGATCAATTGAATCTGTACTAGATGAATGTGATTTCGTATTTGATGCCTCACCTGGAGGACATGGTTACAAAAATAAAAAAATTTTTTATGAACCAAAAAATATTCAAACTATCTATCAGGGTGGAGAATCAATTACTGGTGATGAGTCTGTTTCTGATGTATTGTTTAATTCTAGAGTAAATTATGATAAGGCAGTAGGAAAAAAACATGTTATGCAAGGTAGTTGTAATGTTACAGGAATGGGAAAGATTTTAGAACCTTTGAGAAATAAATTTGGAGATAAATTAACTAGATTTGATGTTACACTGATTAGACGATGGGCAGATATTGAACAAACTGAAAAAACTCTTTCAGACACCATAGAGATGACTGAGTCGCCTCATCATGGTGATGATGTAAAAATGTATTTCGGAAAAGATACACCACTGTATGTAAGAGCAATTAAAGTTCCAACAAGACAAATGCATTTGCATATTTTGGATATTCGATTTAAAGACACATCTCCAAAACCATCAGAAATTCACGAAATTTTTGCAAACGAATTCGGTGTTGCAACATTGTGGACTGCAAAAGGAACTAAAGATGTTAGAGATTATGCTCAAAAAATGGGTTTTAATTTTACAGATACAAACATGGTACACATTCATGCTAATATGACTACTTCCATAGGGGACACTGTACAAATAATGTACTCCGATGATCAAACTGGAATAGTTATCCCTGAAAATCACATGTTGATGCAAGCAATGTTGTTTGAAAAATCATATGATGATGCATTTACTCATACTGAATCAATTTTCCATATGGGTGAGAAAAAGCAAAAACTGGAAGAATATTTTTCTAAAAAAGATTAATTTCTTATTCTTTCAATTCTGATTTTTTGAGGTATATTTTTTGAAACTTTTTCTACAATTATCCTAAGATTACCCACTTCCACCTTATCTCCTTCTTGTGGAATATCTTGTAATCTTTCATGAAGTAACCCATTCAATGATGCATAATCATCACCTTCAGGAACTTTTGTTTTGAAAATTTCATTGATGACATCAATTTCAATATCCCCATTTGTAATTATTGTATCTTGATCAATTCTTTCATACCCTATAGGTCTAGTAAGATCTGTTTCATCTTCTATTTCACCTACTATCTCCTCAAGCAAGTCTTCTAATGTAACTAATCCTTCAACTCCACCATGTTCATCAATCACAATTGCCATGTGTGTTTTTCGTCCTTTCATTTCTTTTAGTAAAGAACTTACCATTTTTTCTTGAGATGCAAACACAGGTTTTCTTGCTATTTCTTCAAGTGTAACCATTTTGTTGTCCTTTTCTAACTCTTTGAGTACATCTCTAACATGAATAAATCCTACGACATCATCTGCGGTATCTTTGAATATTGGAATTCTTGAATACCATTTCTGATTAATTTGTGGCAATGCTTCAACAAGCAACATTTTGGAGTTTAGTGAAAACATTTTTGTTCTTGGAGTCATTACTGAACGAATCACCGTATCATCAAATTTTAGAGCACCGTGAACTAATTCCATCTCATCTTTGTCAATAGCTTTTTCTTCCAATCCTTGATCAATCACTCCTCTAATATCCTCTTCAGTTATTGGGGGAGGAATATGACTACTTCCAGTTATTTTTACTACACCTTTTGTAATGATTTCAAAAAATTTAACCACTGGATAAAATACATAACTAAATGCTAATAATATCGGAGCATACCTTAATGCGATTCTAGTTGAATTTGCATTACAATATGTTTTTGGAGTGATCTCACCAAAGACTAGAATTAAAAATGTCATTACCCCAACTGCAATTCCCAATCCGTCATTACCAAATAATCTAATTGCAGTACTAGTTGCAAGAGCTGATGCACCTACATTTACAAGGTTATTGCCAAGGTTAACACTTGACATCATCCAACTAGGATTCATTTTTAATTTGTGTAGTGCCTTAGACCCTTTCTTACCTTCATTGTATAGTTGAACAACTTTAGATTTTCTTATTCCTACTAGTGCAACTTCTAATCCGCTGAAAAATCCAGACAATCCAATTAGAACTACTAATGCTGCAGCTTCTACCCATAACTCTACCATAACATCTCCAATAAAATTTTCTCAGAATAAATATACCTATTACTCATTTAGTTTTTTAACACCATCTTTTGGATACTATTAATTTTTAAAAACTTGGATTTAACTCTTAAGATGTCCAAATTAAATTAATTGAGCCTAAAATGACAAGTTAATTTTTTGGAGGTATTGCAAATGTGTTTTTATGATTTCTGTGATAATCTACTGGAATCATTGCATCTTTTTGACGACCTGTTAGGATTCCAACCACCACATCATCTTTTTTAATTATTTCCTCAGAAATTAGTTTTTTAATCCCAACTACTGTTGCACCTGATGCCATTTCACAATCAAATCCATTTAGTCCAACAACTGCCATTCCATCAAGCATTTCAGAATCAGAAACCGTGGTTACTACACCGTTGGTGAATTCCAATGCACGTAAACCTTTCATGATATTTGCAGGTCTTCCAATTTGGATTGCAGTAGCTTTAGTATGGGGTCTAAGACTTTTTGCATCTAAATTAGAATAATATCTATTAATTAATTCTGAATTTGGATTTCCTTTATTCCATCGTAATTCTTCTCCTTCAAATTCACCATTATACAAATCAGATAATGTACTTGCACCTTCTGCATTAATCACTGCAATTCTGGGAATTTTTTTAATCCAACCCCATTCATATAACTCCATCAATGCTTTTCCACAACTAGATGTATTTCCTAATGCTCCACCTGGATATACAATCCAATCTGGTGCTTCCCATTTTAAATATTCTAATGATCTAAATGGAATTGTTTTTTGTCCTTCTATTCTAAATGGGTTAATTGAATTAACTGTATATCCTCCAAACTTTTCGGCATCATCTAATGATTGTTTTAATGCATCATCAAAATTTCCATCCACTTCTATTATTTGTGCACCAAATTGATATGCTTGACTTAGTTTTCCTGGTGCAATTTGCCCTGCTGGAATATATACATCACAATCAATTCCCTCATTTGCTGCAAACATACCAGCTGCTGCTGATGTATTTCCTGTAGATGCACAAACAATTTTTTTAGCATTAACTAATTTAGCATGAGTTACAGCTGTTGCCATTCCATTATCTTTGAATGATCCACTTGGATTATACCCCTCAGGTTGTAACCAAAAGTTTTCACTTGAAATCCCCACAAATTTAGCTGCTTTTGACATGTGGTATGGTTTTGATTGTCGTCCTTCAGCTCCATCTAGTGATACTAGATATTTTGAACACTCCTCAACATTGAATGTATCAATTTGACAAAAATTTAGTAATTCACGAAATTTCCAAACTCCACTTTCATTAAAAATTACATCTCCATCCATTCTGCCCCTATTGACAATAACTTCTTTGAGATTCTCTGATGGTTTTTTACTATATTTGACATCTAACATGTGTCCTTTTTCACATTTGACATTAGTACTACTAATTGGATACTCTAAACCACATCGTGGATCAATACATTTGAGAAAAGCATCATTCTGCATTGTCATTACAACCCTATGGTGATAATTTAAAGCAAATGTGTAATTTTCATACAACTCAAGCTATTTTTCCTAAACTATAGATTGGATTACTCTAAAAAATAACAGTGGTCACATATAATGAATATTTGCAAAGTATACTTGTTAAAATTCTTGATTCACACTCTACTCTAAAACAAACCAAAGATAGTTACGGTGATCTAGATATTATCAAAAAAGAACATCTAAGAATTAATGGATTCATAAAAGTTATTTTAAAAAAAATTGATGATGATAAAATCCCTGCATCTGATTTTAAAACATTAAAATCCAAATTTCAATATTATTTAGATAACTATTATTTTGAAAAAGAGATTGAAACTATGGCCCCACTTTATTCTAATGATCTAAACAGGGTAAAAAATATGAGATTAAAAATATTGGAAGCGTTAGAAGGTAAACATATGATGGATGATATTAAGGAGTTAATTGAAAAGTTATGACTAATAAAAAAAAATGTATATTATGTGGATGTAAAGATCATAGACTGTTTGGATGTTTCAGACATACATCAAAGAAATGTAGTTGTTACAAAAACTAATCTAATAATACTATTTTCGTTTAGGGCCAGATCTTTCATGGAAATTTAAACAACACTTGCATTCTTTTTCAATACATTCTGATTCACTATGATGATCACAAATACCGCATTCACAGCTTTTTGACATGGCATTGTTAAAATTATTCAGAATATAAGATATACTACAATTTTTTATAAATTTCAGGTCAAATAAGATTATTTTTTAGACTTTGATTTCTTTGTTGCTTTAGGCTTTGCTTGTAATTCTTTTTCAATTTGGTTTGCTTTTGTGTCAACTGCTTTGATGATCTCTTGAATTAATCCATCCAGATCACTGTCTTCAGCTTGAGGCTCTACTGTACTGGCAATTTCATTAATTGTACTTGAAATTTCTGCACTGACATCATCAAAACTCTCAGGATCTTCATATGCTGCATTATACAATTCTTTAAGATTATTCACCTGACCAATAATTTGTTCTGTAATCATAATTTTGTAATCTGTACCGTTTACATCAAATTCTCTTGCACTCATACATATTTTCAAATTCTTTTGTTTATAATGTTTTTTAGCTGTTCGATCCTGAATGATCTATTTATTCACTCTTGAAAAATCACGTTTAATATTATAAATGACATGTGATTTTTTATGATATTTTTAATACATCTTGAATTTTTTGTGTATCTGTAAATTGCCTGAATTGTTTTATTTTATTTTCTTTAATGAGAAATACATGTGAAAAAGAAACATCTAATTTCTTATCATATTTTGTAACTCCTTTATATTTACCATTAACCATTATATAATTTCCCAAGTCTAAAATTTGATCTGGAATTGCATGAAACTCTTTAAAATTTGCCAACATATTTGGAAAATAATTCTCAAATATTTCTTTTTTTCCTGTGTATATTCCACCATTTGGCATTCCTTCAGATGTAATCCATTCTATGTCATCATCACATAATTTTAGATATGTACATTCATCTTTATTTTTAAATGCAACATAGAACTGTTTTACCAATTCTTTGTTGGACATGTAATTTTTTGATTTTTATTTATTATATTAAATTATTCCAAAATAGAACCAATTTCTTTAACTAAAAGTGAGATGTATGTACCATATGGAAATTCAAAATGATGAAGAATGTAAACAACTAATTGAAAAATTAGATCATGGAATGCCCCCTCAAATGATTGGTGAAATTATTTCTTATCTTGAAAAGACAAACAACAGTAAATTTACTATCACCCTTGTAAAATACTTGAATAACCAAAATATTCAGGCCCGAAACTCACTTTGGGCTCTAGGTAGTCAAATTGCCATGGTTGGTGAAGATGTTGGAAAAATAAAACAACATTTAGGTATCAAATAATTTTTATTTATTTCAAATTACTGTTTGATGTATTATGTTACTAAAATATGATGTAATCCATTGCTGCAGCATCACTGATTAGTCGAGTGTGTTTATCTCTCATAACATATCCGTTTTTGATATCTTCTGCAGGAATCCATCTATTTGTTGAAGAGTAATGTCTTTTTTCTTGTATTTCTCGCTCTATTGCCTCAATATCAAATTCTCCTTCTTCTACTTGCTGTGTTGTCAAATGTCTAATTGTTACAAGAATTTTTGTTACTTTAACTCGGTCACCAAACCTCCATTTTTGTGGCTGGTTTTCATCAGACACTTCAATTATTTTGATTTTCATCTGTTTTGTTCCCATAGAATCATGACTAATCAAGAGTCTTTCATCTGTAAATTCCTCAAAACTGATTCTAGAATTTACTTCTGCATCAGAAATTGTCTCTAGTAGAGACTCTGTATTAATTTCAGATGGTTCTGAGTTATTATCTTTGGACAACAAACATGCTTACATTTTATCCTTAAAAAATGATTTGAAAATTCAATGAATTTAATTTTTATCTTTGTTTAGTTTTAAACGGCATTTTACATTCTTTGAGAAATATTTCTTTTCGTTTACCGTCAATTTTTGCAAAAATTTTCCCATCATATGTACATACACAATCTGTAATTTCTAGAGATTCATCCCAAATTTTAAAAAATTCTCTTAATTCCCGATTTTCATATATTCCTAATCCTATTCTTTTTTTTGAAAGAAATTTGAATACTAAAAGTACATTTTTTTCTTCATATACACTAAATGTCTTAATCCACTCTAAACATCGCTCAATTTGGTCTGCTGGAACTGGAAGTGATGTGCTTGTTCCAGATTTTGCCTCAATAGTAAATATTGTACTTTCTTTGTTGTTTATTGCTAATACATCCGGTAATGCAATACTGGGGGATCCTAGTCTGAATGCTTTCCAGTTTTCAGTCTTTCTGAACCTCTTTACTATGGTATCTTCCCAATTATACCCTCTTTGACGACGCATTTTTGCAGCTTTTTGATTATTTTTGTTAATGGCCTTGGAAAATTTGGTTACTGTTAATGTAGATAATTTTACTCTCAATGACATATTGATTCTTGTATTGAGTATAGTGAATTGGTAATTACACAATAACTAACCATAAGTTGACGAATTCGTTTCTTATTACTGATAAATTATCTAAAACTTTTTTTTAGTTTAATCTCTAAATAGATCAAGTAACCACATTCATTATTGTCTGAAATGATTATTGAAAAATTACTAGAACAACGAGATTTCTATCTAAATACTTTGAAGCATCTTGATTTTCAATTAATTGATGATCCATCCAAAAAAGAAATTGAAGACATTGAAAAACTAAAAACAACCACAATTGATCAAATAAAAAATGTTGAACAAGAAATATCTTTTCTTTCTTCAAAAAAATAATTTTTAGTCACAATGAGTTTATCATACCCTGTAATTTTACATAATTCATGTTTGATGAAATCATCAAAAATCTAGTCGTAATAAAACAGAATTTTGCAAAAAATTATACTGGTAATGCACATATTCAAGAAGTAATACCCACAAATACATCAAAACAATTCAATATTGATGAATCTCATTTAGAATTATTACATAATTTTGCTCAAAAAAATCCTATTTACTTTAACACATTTGAAGAAAAAATTAATGATATTTTATGCACTATTTATGAAGGTGATATCAATCAATATTGGTTAAACAGCATAAAACATGGTTCAAGTTGTCAACCATTTTATCCTACATGGATAATGTCTGCATACATTATGGCATCTATTGCAAATAATTTAGGCTACAAAGAATTGGTAGACATTGGTTCAGGGGATGGCAGAATTGCATTTTGTGGGAAAATTTTGGGATTAACTACACATAGTATTGAAATTGATGATGTTCTAGTAGAATTACAAAAAACAATTGCACAAGACACTAATCAAAATTTTAACCCACACTGTGCAGATGCATTAGAGTTTAATTACTCGAACATACAATTAACTAACCCTGTTTTTTTTATTGGGGGTTTACCTCAAATGGGTGGAGATATTTTAGCGACAAGGATTATTGATAAAATTAATTCTATTACAAATTTAAAAAAAAATACGGGAATAGTGTTTGCTGGAACTAATTCAAGGAAAGAACTCTCTCAAAATCTAACTAATGGTGGATGGAATTCATTAATTGATAAACATAATTTGTCTGTAATTGATACAGTGTTTTTACCTACTGTTTGGACATTTGATCAAATGGTTGAAACCCCTTACATCTATACCAAATTTAATTAATGTAGAAAAAATAATTTCCATCACTAATTCCACATTTTTTAATTTTTACTAGTTGATCTATTTTTGGCATTTGGATCATCTTTGCCATTATTCTTACTGTATTTTCAAATTCAACTAGACAAAAATATTCTTCATTTTGCTTTGAAAATTCAATTATTTTACCCATAAAATCACCTTTTTTTAGAGATATTGTGCCAAAACAATGGTTACAGAATTCAGCAGGTGGCCAAACAATTTTTTTACAAACATTACATTCAGGAATACAAAACACTCCATTAGTTAACTCTGTTTCAAAAGTCATTTTTCTAAAACCAATACTGTTGAGGATGTAGCAGCTGCTGACATGTTATGTATCAACCCAATTCTTGCATTATCGACTTGTCTTTTTCCTGCAACTGATTGAAGTTGTTGTGTGATTTCTATAGTTTGAGCAATACCTGTTGCACCAAGTGGATGTCCTGAACCAATTAACCCTCCTCTTGGATTAACTTTAAAATTATTTGTATCATGCAATTCTTTTATCATACTAGTACCATTTCCAACATTTACAAATCCTAGTGATTCTAATGCCATTGGTTCACAAACAGAAAACGCATCATGTATTTCTACTACATCAATATCTGAAATGTTACAATTTGCCATTTGTAATGCACTATTACCTGCAAGTTTAGTTGATTCCATTGAACCCATGGATTTGTTTTTTGTAAATCCTGCAGATGTTGTTTTTTGACCAATCCCTGTAATCCAAACTGGTGTATCTGTTAGTTTTTTTATTGATTCCTCAGATGCAAGAATGATGGATGCACTACCAGTACATGGTCTTGAACAATCCAATAGTTTAAGATCCTCTGTAAGTTTTTTTGAATTTAGCACATCCTGAATCGTGTATGTTTTCTTTGAAATTGCATTTGGATTGTTTTTTGCTTGTTTATGATTTTTTACTGAAACAAGTGCTAGTTGTTCATCTGAAATAGAATATTTTCTTTTGTATGATTTTGTAAAAATGGATGCCCAAAAAATTGGATGTTTAAATTCCCCTCTGGAATTATCCCAATCTAATATTTGTCCCGGACTATCATATCGTTCAGCACCGCTGATTAGAACAATATCTGCAAGACCTGATGCGATGTACGAATATGCTGAAACTATTGAATTCGTGCCTGAATTACACAAACTTTCTACAGTGTGTGCAATTTTAGGCTGAATTCCTGCCATTTCAGACAAAATTGGAGATAGATATTTTGAATTGTTATTTGTTGATACTAATACTGCATCAATACTATCTCTATCAATTTTTGGATTGTTATCAAAAAGATTTTTTGTTGATTCAAGTAAAGATGATTCTATTTTTTGATCATTTTTTGTAAATGGTGTTATTCCATATGCTGCAATACCTACTTTTACCATATCATTCATCTAGAAATGTTTTTTCAAATAGTTTGAAGGATTCTACTGTATCTCCAATTGGATTAAATTGTATTATTGGTAAATCAAGTCCTGTCTGCCTAAAATTTTGTAACTGTTTTTTACATTCTTCAGAATTTCCAGATATACATAATGATTTTATCATTGAATCTGAAACAAATTGATGATTTGATTTAAACCCTGTTTTTTTGAATTCAGCAAATATGTTATCTATATCATTTTTAAATCCATTTTTTGCTAAAAAGTCTCTATATACTTTACCTACCGATACATAAAATGCCACTGTTTTTTTAGCACGTTCAACTGCTTTTTCTGAATCTTCTGCAACACAAGTAATTATTTGACATGTAATGTTTATTTTTTTCCTTGTTTGCATTTTAGATATTGTTTTTTTCATTTCATTTAATGGTCTAAGATAGAAAATTACACCATCTCCAATATTCCAAGCAAGATCAACCATTTTTTGATTTACTGCTGCCAAATAAATTGGAATTGTTTCTCTTTTTGGTTTAATCAACAATGAAAAACCATTTAAATTAAAAATTTCACCAGTATATTTTACTTGTTTTCCAGATAATATCAATCGGATAATTTCCACATATTCCTTCATTCGTTGTATGGGATTTTCAAATTTGTAACCATGAAAATCATCAATTATTGGTAAACTACTTGTTCCAAGACCTAAAATCAATCGTCCATTAGATAATGTATCTACAGTTGCTGCACCCATCGCAATAACTGATGGACTTCTAGAATAGATGTTAATGATAGATGAGCCTATTTTTTGAGTTGATGTTTTAACCGATACTGCACTTAACATTGAAAAATTTTCCATGCCCCAAGTTTCTGGGACCCAAATTGTATCCACTTTTGTCTTGGATAGAATTTCTGAGCACTCTAAAACCTGATTTATTGAAAGTAATGATCCTAAACTAAACGCTGTACGCATGGAATGGATAGAATATCTGGATATTCTAGTGTATCTGTTTTAGTAATAGGTTAATTTTGATTGAGGTCGAATATTATCAGATCAAATTTACAACGTAATTATTGAACGAACAAATTTTTACTGAAACCCCATCCCAAAAGACAACTTTTTGGAATGATGCTACACAATACACCCTATCTAGTCATGATGAGTCATTTGTTGAAGAAGTAGCATACATGATGGTAACACTACATAGAACTGGTGCATAAAATTTTATTTTATTATTTTTTCTACTTCTAATGCACAATCTTCCATATCTTTGAAAGAGTCTATTGAATACCATTTTACATTTTTAAATTTAACTATGTTGAGTTTGCCTTTTTTTGCATAATCTGGAAATAGTGTTTTTTCAATATCTCCTTTATGTGGTAATTCTTTGAGTGTATCTCTTTGAAGATGATATATTCCAGCATTCATCCATACATTTTGAATCTCTTTTTTCTCTTGAAAGTTTACTATTTTTTCATCATTGGTTTCTAAAATTCCAAATTTTGTTCTTAATTCAATTGCAGCTATTGCATTTGGTTTTGTTGAAAGTTTTTTTAAATCAATATTTGTAATTGTGTCTCCATTAATTACAAAAAATGATTTATCCTTAATCATTTTACCCGCTTTTTTAATTGCTCCACCTGTACCTAACGGGTATTTTTCAATTGAAAATTTTATTTTAACACCAACATTCTTTACATTTAGATAGTTTTCAATCATCTCTGTTTTGTAACCACTACAAATGATTACTTCAGACACTCCAAATTTTTTTAAATATTTTATTTGCCATTCAATGATTGGAATATTTTTTATGGGAACTAAAGATTTTGGAACATAATCTGTAATTGGTTTTAGTCTTTTACCTATACCCCCTGCCAAAATTATTGCTTTCAACTACCTGAGTCATCTTTTTAGAGTATAAAATAGTTAAAATTTTAATTTGTAATGATTTTGTAAATTTAAAAATCTTGTATTTTTTTATTAAATCTAACCAAATTTTTTTTAGTTAATTTTATCAACCTAGTTTCTGGGATTGTTAATCACCCCAAATTCATGCCTAAATTTTATAGTTTAAGATATCCTTTATTTGGTATTCTTCCTGCAAAACGTCTTTCTATCAAGATTATTTCATTTGATTTTCTACCTATGATTAATTCATCATTGGTTTGATCAAGAGTTTCTTTGATTTCATTATAACAACTTATTAATGATTTTTTTAATTTTTCACTGGTACTAGTTTCTTTAACTAATAATATTGATGATGCAAGTTCCATCAAATTTGAAAATGCGTCTAATAATTTTTCATAATCAATTTTACTACGTGATCCTAATTTGTATGAATTGAGATCTTTAGAAATGTCTTCAAATATTCTTTTGAATTCTAATTTTTTTAATGCTTTTTTTATTTGAGATTCATTACTAAACATGATATTGTTTACAAATCCAACATAATCCTCAGGATTTGAATATGATAATTTGTCATAATATTCATCCGTATTTGTAATTCTATTTTTTTTGATAAATCCTAGAATTTCTAATTTTTTTAATGAATTGTTAATATCTTTTCTTTTGTATCTTTTTCTTTTTTCATCTAAACATGTTTTCCATATGTCATCTGCATAATTTCCAGTATCTGCCATACTATCCAATAATGAAGATATGGAAATTTCTTTCACGGCAAAGTGTTTAATCTAAACTATTTTATCTTTAGCATTTTTCTTTTTTTGGTTTACTTGAGCTTACTTCATTTGAGGCTAATACTTGTTCCATTTTTTTTGAAAATTCATTATATATTTTCTCTAAATCTTTTAGAGGTATCTCAATTCCTAAAAGTTTCATAGTTTTATTCCAGGATTCTATATATTTTTCATCACCAAGTCCTTTACCTAATGTTTCAGCTATGGAATTCACTCCTTCAGTTTTACCTAGGGAATAAATTGCAATTTCTCTATCAGTTAACATTGTCTTGTTCCTTTTCTGTCAAATAGTAATGTAATTCAGTATAACACTCTACACAATACTCTTCAAAATCAGTATGATCACAGTCATAGACCTTTTTTACATCATTATTGCATTTTGTACAGATAGGCAATGTTATTCATTTAGGATTTTTTGATTTTAAGTATACCTAAACCAATCTGTATTAACCCCGCAACAACTATGGGCATTGTTTCAGAAACTATGTTTCTTCCAGATTCTAATGCTGCAGACATATCTGCATTTCCGATAACTACAGCACCACCAGTAATGATCAAAATCCCTGCAATTATTATTAAAAATCCTAGTCCTTTTGATGGTTCTTTTCTTGAAATACCAAACGCAATAATTGGCAATATCATTGCTGGAAGACCTAATCCCATTCCTCTTATTTTATGATCAAATGGAATGAATCCTTCTCCATTATCTGAATTATATCCTACTATGATATCTGCTCCATAAAGTACAAGTAAACCTACTGCAATACTTGTAATTATCAGAGCCATTGTAAGAGCCATACCAAATCGTATTTTCAATAATTAATAAATCTAATCAGATAGACCTAACAATAGTTTTTTCTTTGAGGGTCTCTAAGTTTTGTAACAATTGATCAATTGACTCTCCTTTTGTTCCCACTAGATTGAAATGTCCTAGTTTTCGTAATGGTTTTGATATTTTTTTGCCATACATTTTCAAAAATAAATTATCTTTTGAAATATCTAGGGGTTTGTATTCTCCCTCAAATCCCGGGGTTCCCAAAATATTGTACATCACAGTATTATGAATTAATTTTGTATTTCCTAGATCTAAACCTAAAATTGCTCTAAGATGTTGTTCAAATTGAGAGGTTTCACTAGATTGTAAAGTATGGTGGCCTGAATTATGCACCCTTGGTGCAATTTCATTAATCAATACATCATCATTGTGTGTTACAAACATCTCTATGCCAAATATCCCTGCACCTTTAAGAACAGTCATTGTTTTTTTAGCAATTTCTTCAGCATTATTTGTAACTTTATCACTGACTCTGGCTGGGGCAATTGTTTCACGTAAAATGTTATCCTCATGAATATTTTCTACTAGTGGATATGTTTTGATTTGACCTTTAGTGTTTCGTGATGCAATTACAGATACCTCCATTTTAAATGGAATAAATTTCTCCAATAACAAATCTTGACCTTTAAAATATTCAAATGCTTTTTGAATTTCATCTTCTGAATTAATTTTATAATT
Source organism: Candidatus Nitrosopumilus sp. (assembly GCA_029941825.1). Taxonomy (GTDB): domain Archaea; phylum Thermoproteota; class Nitrososphaeria; order Nitrososphaerales; family Nitrosopumilaceae; genus Nitrosopumilus. The sequence goes on along the minus strand of JAPYTM010000008.1, from coordinate 111 downwards.
CCCTCTACCATCATATGCATCCCTTCTGGCTTTTAATAATACGGGACACCCAAATCTTTCCAATCCTTTTTTCACATCTTCAATATTTTCTATTTTAATAAAATCTGAAAC
>JAPYTM010000007.1 GCA_029941825.1 Candidatus Nitrosopumilus sp. | reverse complement strand
CATTTTTTGATAAATTATCACCAATTTCAGATTTTAAAATAATTTCCCTGCCAAAGTTTTCATGTGAAATTTTTTTTCCCTGAATTATCTCCTCAAAAAGATGAGAAAATGGACCATGACCTATATCATGTAAGAGGCCAGCTAAACGAATTATTTCAATGTCATCTGATTTGAAAAATCCTTTTTCATTTAATGCATGACCTGCTTGACTAGCAATGTGCATTACTCCCAATGAATGTTCAAATCTAGTATGCTGAGCTGCAGGATATGTTAGATGAGCACCAGAAAGCTGTCGTATTCGTCTTAATCTTTGAAAAAGAGGACTATCAATTATAGATAGTTCGTGTTCATAAACACGAATAAAATCATGGATTGGATCAATTATGTCTAAATAATTTTTCTTCATAATCCTACTTTTGTTGAAAATATTTTCAAAATTTCTTCATGTACTTCTTGTTTAGATTTTGATGCATCAATAATCTTCCAACGTTTTCTTTTGGCAATTGTACAATAAATTTTAGAGATTTTTCTTAAAAATTCTTCATTTTTTTCAAACTTATCTCTATGGGTTGTTTGTCTACGAAATGATTCTTTTTGCGTAACATCAAGCAAAATTACAAGATCAGCTTTTGGAAGACCAACATCAAGATTCTCAAGCCATTTTTGTTTCATTCCATTTGCTAGTCCATAAATTAGATTAGAATGATAATAACGATTCATAATTAAAACAGAGTTTTTTTCTTGAGCAGCCAAAATTTGATTTAATTTTTCCCATCTATTTGCAGCCAAAAGACAATGAATTACTTGGGGAGGAAATTTTCTTTTTCCATCCAAGTATTGTCTAATTTCTTTTCCAATGGGAGTGTCATAGTCAGGAAAATGAAATAATTTTGTTTTAATCTTTCTTTTTTTAAGAGCTTTTTCCAATAGTTTTGATTGTGTTAACTTACCTGCTTGATCTCCACCTTCAATTACAATTATCATAAGTTATCAAATCAGAGAAATTAATTGATTAAAAATCTATCAAAGTTTATAACCAAAAATTGAGCACACAACACGAAATGGGACTCGTTAAAGAAGTAATCAAAGAAATTGGGAATAAATCTAGAGAGTTTTATGAATTCATTTTACCTCCAATTGACATGTACATTAATGAAAATAATCTTGAAGTGGTAATTGATGTTCCAGGATTTTCTAAAAAAGATATTGAATTAACGTTATGTGGAGATATACTTTCTATTAAAGCTAAAAAAAAAATAGATGAAAAAAAAATGGAATCACTTGTTTTAAATCAAAGACCAAATGTAATTGATAAAAAAATTAGACTTCCAGTTGACATTAAACAAGGAGAAGAAAAAATAGAATCTGCAAAATATGAAAATGGTATTCTTACTCTAATTATTCCCATCATAAAGAAAGGAAAAAATATTTCAATTGAATAATTAATATCTTCTAAAAAATACTGAAGAAATCATAATCAAACTAGAAGCAATCATTCCAACTGATCCAAGAAATTCATTTGTTTGATATAAAAATACTGAACCAACAAAGATTGCAGATGAAAAAATACTTCCACTGATTAAAACCACTGGTTTTCCTTTGTTCATATAGATTTGTACTTCATCCATAAGTTTTTTCATATCAGGTCCAATTTTTAATACAGAATCAATTGATTTGGAAAAATTATCAAATGATATCTTTAATTCTTCAACATATGCTCTTGGAATTAGATTTTCTTCTTCAAGGATATTTTTTAGTACTTTTACAAACTTGAAATCAACATCATGTATTTTATAAATTCCCTCAATTATTGATGCCATTCTCATATACAGTGCCAAATTTTTTGGTAGTACAAATGGGAACTTACTCATAGTTTGATTTGCAAGTTCCATCAAACTTTGCACCTCCATTTCATCAGGTTTGTTTCCATGCATTGCACGAATTGAAAGTTCAATTCCTTTTTCAATTACTATTCGATTATATCCAGGAGTTAACATTCCAAGATCAATCATAGCATTAACAACTCTTGAAGGATTTTTTTCTACTAGTGCAAGATATAATCGAATTAACCTGAATCTTGTTTCATTATTTATCCGTCCAACCATTCCAAAATCATACAAAATGAGTTTTCCATCATCAGTTACTGATATATTTCCAGGATGAGGGTCTGCATGAAAAATTGAATGTTTTAGAAGCATGGTAAAAAAGATCTTATGAACATCAATTACTAGCTGTTCTCGATCAATTCCTTTCTCATCTAATGCTTGTACATTTGTGACTTTAATTCCTGGAAGATATTCCATTGTAAGTACATTTTTTGAGGAAAAATCATCAAAAACTGAGGGTACAATGACTTTTCTATTAGTTTCCATATCTTTTTTGATTTTTTTGAGATTTTCAGATTCTATTGTATAATCCATTTCTTCGTGAATGCTTTCAATAAATTGAGATAACATAGCTTTTGCAGAATAACGTAAGTTTGGATCAACAAATCTTAATGCCAATGGAAGGATTTTTTTTAAAACTTTGATGTCTTTTGCTACAACTTTTTCAATACCAGGTCTTTTTACTTTGATTGCAACTTGTTGCCCAAATATAGAACCTAGATAAACTTGGCCTAATGATGCACCGGAAATAGAATTGGGGTCTATTTTATCAAATTTTTTATCAATGGGTCCAAAATCTTTTTCAATTATTGGTTTTACTTGATCAAATGGGGCAGCAGGTACACTATCCTGTAATTTAGCAAGTTCTTCCAAATAAGGTTGAGGTAAGATATCAGCTCTAGAAGAAAGCCACTGTCCTAATTTTATGTAAACAGGTCCTAATGAAATAAACGTGTCAAGTACTTTGCGAGCATTTTTTCGAAATTGTTCTGAATCTATTTCAGTTTTATCTTGATTGATCCATTTTTTTCTATCTCTACGTAATGCAAAAATTGATGGTAAAAGTTTGATGAATATTTCTATAGTTCTAAGAGTGGACATAATTTACTCCAAGTAATTTTTAATTTTTTTTGTTGCAACATATCCTAAATACCCAAAGACTATCGATGAGATCAAACTAGATGCAAAAGAGGATTTTTTTGAATTTTTATTAAAAAAATTTTTTGTAACTTGTGAACCGCCAAAAATTGCACATGCTAAGCTAATTAAAATTTCAGGTGCATCATAAACTAAATGTCCTACTGGGTTTTTTCTAGGATCAATTCTATCAATATGAAGTAAAAATTTATCATCATATTCTCTAATATGCAAATTACCATAACGATATTGTTTGTATGCACCATTTTTTTGTCCAAGAAAAGTTTCTTCTGCTTCATCTAGCATAAATTCTCGTAATTCTTTTGGAACTTGAATCTCATTTCCAGGCATAATGCCAAGATCTAGTAATTGTTTATAATCTTACAGTCAAAATTACTTCAATATGAGACCTAGTTAGTGTTATAATTTAGGGATGATTTAGTTGGATATGAAAATAATTAATCTCGTAACCTGTCTTTTGTAAATATAATAAAACTAATTGCAAATACAGCTAGCATTGCAATTCCTGGAACATATGCATAATTGAACCCTATATCAGGATGATTTTCCTGATGATAGAAATTAATTAGAAATGTAAGAATTAGTAAAATGACTCCTGCAACTGTTAACTTTTGATGTGTTTCCAACAAGGATAACTAAATCAGTAACTATATGAATTTAGAAAAATAATTCAGATAAGTGAAATTACAATAATACTTTCTGCTAAAAATAGAAATATTCCTTTTACCATACAGTATGATTACTTGTACGATATAATCACGATGTAAAAAATTTAAGAGTGAAAATTAGATTAAGGTAATTCCATTTGAGACAATCTATTGATCACTTGCTCAAGTTCGTCCTTATTTTCGACAATTACCTGTGTTATTATATCAATTTCAGCATTAATTTGTTCTAAATGAATATCATCAGAACTTATTATTTGATTTTCTAAATCTTTTAAAATTTGTAAATTAGATTGATGGATTTTTTCTAATTCACTTTGATATATCTCCAAATTGTGAATTTGATCTGTAATTTCAGAAATTCCAATAGATTCTTGGTTGGTAAAAAAACCTAAAATAATTATAGTACTTACAATAGATAACCCCATAATAATTACAACAAGACTTGATTTCAATCTGAATAGACCTTATTTTTCTATTTTAAATTTAAAAGTTAATCACTGGTCTCAATTGCAGTTTTTTTACGCCTACGTATCATGTAAATTCCTACGCCCAGTACTAAAATAATTGGAATAATTATCATTGAAAAATTAGGACTATTATCATTGTCATTTGATAATTCTTGAACAAAAATTGTCGTATCATGAGTTAGAAAAATTTCATCTCTAACACTGTCTTTGTATCTTACAATAATGGTAATATCATGTTCACCATATTTTGGTTCACCATTAAATTCAATTGGAATGTTAAATGGTACAGGTGCATCAGTTTCAATTTCATCAATAAATTGAGTATTAGATTTAATATTTGAATTTTCAGCAGATTCAAGAGTCACAAATCCAAACAACCCATCTTCATTTCCTTCATTAATTATTTCTCCAATTACCATTTGTGTGCCAGATAATTCAATTATACTTACATTAAAGATTCTAAGATCGATTAGTCCTTTAACAAAAAAATCTACAATTTTTTCAACAGTTTGTTTATCACCCTGTGCATTATAATATGAGATTGATAAAGGAATTCTTAGTGTATCGTCTTTAAGACTTCCAGGAACATAGATTGTTACAGGAAAGGATTGTAGAGATTTAGGTTCAATATTTCCAATATCCCAATTAGATTCCAGAATTATTACATTATCTACATTAGTTGTCGAAGTGGTGGTTACTTGTGTATTTTTTATAATAATATCTACACTAGAAATTGGGGCTGTTCCATCGTTTGAAATTTCAATTTTTACGTTATTGGATTTTAAAGATGTTAAAAAAGGATCTATAGCCTTTACATTAATGACACTATCTCCAGTCACTTTAAAATTAAAATCAGTAAAAGATGTTCTAAGTCCAGATTCTCGTAATCTAGAATAATCTACTTTGACAGTAGCCGGATATTGTTGGATTTTAGCATTTTTTTCTATATTCACAAAAAAAGTTAAATGAAAATGCTTTCCTGCTAAAGAATTTGAATCACTATCAGCATGAATTATCGAGCCTGGGCCGTCAGATGCAGAAAAGCCATATGGTAATGATAGTTGTCCTCTAATTCCCGTAATGTCTTGACTTCCTACATTTGCAAAAACAACAGTAAATGGAACATTTCTATCTCCAGGTTCAACTTCAATTTTTTGATCTAATGTACCAAAGTATGCATCCAAGAATTTAACATCTCCAAAGTCTCGTTCAAAAGGAGAATCACCAAAGCCGCCAGATGTTATTTGAGCATAAGAGTTATCAAAAATAAATGGTAAAAGTCCTATTACAAATAATGATAATAAAAGTTTGAGATTCATTATGCAATAATCTCCATTTCTGAAGGTTTGTCACCTTTGAAAGCTTTGCCATCTTTAATTGTAATTACTTTATCAACATCTCCAAAATGTTCTCTATCATGTGTAACAATAATGAATGTTTGATTAAGTTTTTTTGCCATAGATTTCATTAATTGAACAATTGTTTCAGAAGTTAATGAATCAAGATTACCAGTAGGTTCATCTGCTAAAACAATTGAAGGTTTGTTAATTAGTCCTCTTGCAATTGCTGCTCTTTGAGCTTGTCCACCTGAAATTTTATTTGTACGCTTATACAGTTGGTCTTCAAGCCCAACTGCTTTTAGTAAATCTTTAGCATCTTTTTCAGCAGTATCATTAGTTCCAGCAATTTGTCTTGGTAACAATACATTTTCTAAAACAGTAAGATCACTAAGTAAATTAGAAAATTGAAAGATAAATCCTAATTTTTTATTTCTAAATGAGGAAATTTTATCATCATTTAATGTTGTAGTGTCAATTCCATCAATGAAGATCTTTCCATTTGTTGGACGATCTAACAATCCAATCATATTAAGTAATGTAGATTTACCAGAACCAGAACTTCCAACAATTAAGACAACTTCTCCCTGCTCAATTGATAATGATACATTATCAAGAGCTTTGACTTTACTTTCTCCTTCTCCGTAAATCTTACTTAGATTATTAATTTCAAGTACCTTAGACAGTTCTCATTGCCTCCACAGGTAGTAGTTTTGTTGCCCTATACGATGGATATAGTGATGCAATAATTGCTAAGATAAATGAGGTTAGAGCAGTTTGGATGATCTTTCCCCAGTTGAAGGTAACTTCAAGAGGAAGGCTGTTATTCCATGACATTTTAGTTTCCTTTGCATAAAATGTATAACCTACGCCTGCAGCAGTTCCTACCCCAGCTCCAATGGCTCCAATAATCATTCCCTGAAGAATAAAAATTATTAAAATATCTTTTCTTTTAGCTCCAATTGATCTCATGATACCAATTTCTTTGGTTTTTCCATTTACCAACATCATTTGAATAGTTACAATAGCAAATGCAGAAGACATCATTCCAAAATATCCTATCATGTTAATCATTGCAATACCAGATCTAAATCCTGCAAGTTGCTGTTCAGCTGATTCTTCTATAGTTTCTGCAATAAAATCATCATTTGGAAATGAACGTAAAAAGAATTCTTTTACCTCTAATGCTTTAGAAGGATCATTTAGCTTTACCATTATTGAACCAGTATCTCCTGGTCTACTCATCATATCACGCAAAGTATCTATATGTACAACAGCTGTATAATCAAATCCTTGACCTCCAGGAGAATTTGCTATTCCAGAAACAGTGAATCTCTTAATTTGATCTTGACCCCATCTGTCAACTACAAGAACTTTAACACTATCTCCCACTTGAGCTCCACCAAGATCTTTTGCTACATTAGATCCTAATACAATAGAATTTCTTGAAAATACATAACTTCCTTCTGAAATAGTTTCATGAACAGTTGATGCTATAATATCACGAAATGGATCAACACCAACTATTGGAATTCTAGTTTTTTCAATTCGTTTTCCATTTTTTGTTATATCTATTTCAGAAGTTGTTGAAAGCCGCGGCGCAGCAGCTTCAACATACGGAATTCTTTCAAACCAATTTACAAGTGATAAATCAGATTTTTTGATAAAGCTAGATTCATCAGTTACAAGAACATCACCGTTTCTATAATCACTGATATCTCGAACAATTGCATCAAACAATCCCTGAAATATTACAAAATTTACATGAATTACTAAAATTCCAATTGTTACAGCTAAAACTGCACCAATCAAACTTCCTCTTTTGTTGAATAGCATTCTTTTTGCTAATCTTAATCTATAATCCACAAGAATTAATAAAATAGTCTAATATATAATATATTTGATATAAAGAATCATAATATAGACAATTTTATATAAAATTAGTAATTTCTATATTCAATAGAGGTACTTTAGGTGATATAATGGACAATTTAGATATGAATATTCTAAATAGACTTTTGAATAATTGTAGAAAATCAGACAGACAAATAGGAATTGAAATTGGAATATCAGGTGGAGCAGTACGAGCCAGAATTAAAAAAATGGAAAAAAGAGGTATTATTGAAGGATTTTTCATAAAAGTTGAACCACCGGTTTTAGGTTATGACGTTTTGTATTTTGTTGTATCAGGTGAAAACATCAATGAAGTTATAGAACAAGTAAGTCTTGTAGGTGAACCATATTTTGTAGCTCCATGTGTAGGTGGAATTACAGTTTGTAGTGTTGTTGTGAAAGAAAATTTAGATCAGAAAATCATACTCGCAAATAAATTGATGAAAGATGTTAGAGTATTATCTATTTTTGAAGCAGAAAATCCAGGATTTAGTTCAAATCTTACTAAAACAGATTTAGAAATTCTAGAAGAATTAATTAAAGAACCTAGACAAAAAATAGAAAAAATTGCAAAGAATACAAAAATGGCAACAAAAACAATCACTAGATGTATTGAGAAATTACAAAAAAATGACGGTATTCAGTTCACTTTAGTGTATGATCCTAAAAAAATTATAGATTTTATTCCTCATGCAATACTTGCTTGGATAGAAGGTGATCTTAAAGAAACATTAGAAAATATGAACAAGACATTTTCTAAATCATATTTACAAATTCCTTTTATTGCAAAAAATCAAATTGTTTTATTTATGTACAGTGATAATGTTTTCAAAATGGATGAACTAACTCAAAAAGTTAGAAACATTAAAAATGTAAAATCAGCAGACTTGTTCATTCCAAAGAAAATTTCATTTTATATGGAATGGTTAAAAAATAGTATCAGTAATTTTAAAAAAACACCAAAACTACATCTGACATATCAAACAAATTAAATAATAACAATTTCTAAGAATTTTTGTGAAGAAGAAGAAAATTTATGATGGAAAAATTTTAGGGCTTAGTGTTTATGATGGAAAAATAGAGGGAAGAAAAGTTAGACGTGAAATGATAGAACATAGAGGAGCTGCTGCAATGCTTGCTTTTGATGAAGAAAATAAGGTAATTCTTGTTCAGCAACATAGATTTCCTCATGGATATGTTTTAGAAATTCCAGCAGGAACATTAGAAAAAAAAGAAGAGCCGATAAATTGTGCATTTAGAGAATTAGAAGAAGAGACAGGGTATAGAGCAAGAAAAATGACTCCACTAATTACATACTATCCATCAATTGGATATAACACAGAGGTAATCCACTGTTTTGTAGCATCAGGATTAAAGAAAGTTGCAGATTTGAAATTAGATGATGATGAAATATTATCAGTAGTAAAAATAGATATGCAAAAATTACTCAGAATGATAAAATCAGGAAAAATACAGGATTCAAAAACCATATGTGCTGTTTTGACTTATGCTGCAAAAAAGAAACTGTACTAATTATTCATTGTAGATAGGCTTTACAAGATCAGCGATATCAGCCCAAGATTGTGCAATTCTTTCAAACATATAGACTAGATCAAGAAAATCTATAGGAATTTGTTTTTTTGTACTAAATGTTGTTCTCAGTAAACTAAGTTGTTCTTCATAATTTTTATGCATAGATATAGCCTCGATGGCTAAAAGTCTATCAGGTTTTGTAAATGCATCAATAAATTTCTCTGCAATTTTATTAAAATTTTGAACTATATCAAATATTTTTTTTGAATGTTCTTTGGATAAAGATGAATTATAAATGAAATTTGAAACTTCAACAATTGAATCACCCGCATTCTCAAGAAGATTTGCTGCAACTCGATAATCAAGAACATCAATATTTTCTAAATTAAATATACTAGCTAATCTTTTATCAACAAGTGTACTACGAATTAAACGAACAAGTAAGAAATATTGTCTATTTACCTCAACGTCACGTTTTGATAATGTTTGTAAATTGGACTTGTCATCTAAAATCAATCCATTGGATACATCATTATACATACCAAGTGCAATCGAGCTCATTCGTTTGAGAATTTTTTCTGGATTAAGTGTTGTTGCATCCAATAGAAATTGCATATTAATGTGAGATGCGTCTTCTTCAATGATCTCCATTCCAACTAATCTTCTCATAGAATTACGAATTTCTTCTCTATCTTCTCCAGGAATAATGGATTTGGAATTTATTTCAATTACATCATATCCTAAAAGATAAGCTCCAGTAAGGTCAGCTACAATATTTTCTTCTTTTGGCAATGGATATGAAATTGTAAGCTCTTTTGTTGGACGTGTTTCTTTGTTTGGAGATATCGAAATTGTATTTTGTCCAGTTTCAAGTTCAACCTGAGCTCCTTTAATTAGATTATTTGCGTCAACCCATTCTTTTGGCAATGACACTAGGATGCTACTACCAATTTTTTGCAGGCGCCGAACAAATTTAGTCAATTTATACTAGTTTAAGTAATTTAAGCCATATTCTTATATTTTGTGTAAAATTTATACTAAGATCAATGGAGGCTACGGCATTTTGTCCTGCTCACGTTACAGGCTTTTTCAAAGCTCATCTAGATGACAATCAAAATAATTTAGAAAATTTAGGTTCTATGGGAGCTGGATTTTCAATTAAACAAGGAGTCACAACCAGAGTAAAAATAGAAATAAAGAATGACCAAAAATCAGATTTTAAAATCACAACAAAGGGATATCAATCTGATAAAATAGATATTTCAGAATTTGTTTTAAATGAATTCTTAAAGCTTGGAAAATTTTCAAATAACTTTTTTAATATTGAACATGATATATCAATTCCAGTAGGATATGGTCTAGGTTCTAGTGCAGCTGTTGCATTATCACTATCATTTGCATTAGATCAAGCCCTTGAAACAAAATTAGAGAAAATAACTATTGGTAAAATTGCCCATAATGCAGAATTAAATTGTAAAACAGGTTTAGGGGATGTCTTGGCATCGTTTCATGGTGGCTTTGAAATTCGTGTAAAACCTGGTGCACCAGGAATTGGTCGTGTAGAAAAAATCTCAACAGAAGAAATTTCTATAATCATGATATGCTTTTCTCCAATTTCTACAAACAAGTTCATCAAGGAACGTTTATCCCAAATTAATGGTCTTGGTGGAAAAATGGTTGATAAATTAATAAAATCTAAAGATTATGAACATTTTCAAGATATGTCTTTAGAATTTGCAAATTATGTAAATGTCATGACTCCAAAAATGCAAAAATTAGTTAATGAGTTATCTAAAAATAACATAAAATGTGGAATTGCACTTTTCGGAGAAACAGTTTTTTCAATGATTCCAAAAAAAGATGAAAGTAAAATTTTAGAAATTTTAAAAAAATATCCTGAGGGAATTGTAATAAAATCAGAATTAGATAATGTTGGAGCAAGAATTCTCAATAATTAATTGAAATTACATGTCATTAATTCCTAAATCACATCCAAGAGCAAAATCACTTTTAATTCGTGAAAAACTAGTAAGTGGATTTGACAAAGGATTAGTCGCTAAAGAGGGGCTTTTAGCTCAAGGTAGAGGAGAGGCATTTGATTATCTATTAGGTGAGAAAACAGGTAAGACTGCAAAGCATGCCATCAAAGCGGCGGCAGCACAACTTCTTTTAGCAGATATGCCCATAATCTCAGTAAATGGGAATATAGCTGCATTATGTCCAAAACAAATCATAAGATTATCAAAACAGATCAAAGCAAAACTAGAGGTAAATTTGTTTTATACAAATGAAAAAAGAAAGAAGGCAATAATTAAAACGCTCAAAAATTATGGAGCAAGTGAAATTTTAGGTACAAATCCTACGTCATCTGTAAAACTACCAGGAATAGATTCAGCTAGAAGAATTGTTGATAAAAATGGAATTTTTACAGCAGATGTGGTAGTTGTTCCATTAGAAGATGGGGATAGAACAATGGCACTTAGAAAAGCAGGAAAAATTGTTATCACATTTGATCTGAATCCTCTTTCTAGAACTTCACAAACTGCCAACATTACAATTGTGGATAATGTTACACGTGCAATTGATTTGTTAATTGATGAATCTAAAAAATTATCTAAAAAGAATTTAAAATCTCTTCAAAAAATTGTTACAGATTTTGATAATAAGAAAAATCTTAGAGAAAACATTATTCAAATAAAAAATAACCTAACAAGGAGAGCTGGAATTGCATAAAACAGTACAAGATATTATAAAACTGAAAAAAGAAAAAAAGAAAATTTCAGTAATTACTAGTTATGATTATACTTTAGCTTCTCTTTGTGATAAGGCAGGAATTGATGTATTACTAGTTGGAGATAGTGCAGGGATGGTTATGTTAGGATATGAAAATACAATTCCTGTAACAATGGATCAAATGTGTATGTTTACTGAAGCAGTTAGTAGAGCAAGAAAGAATTCACTACTAGTTTCTGATTTACCATTTATGTCATATCAAGCAAGCATAGAAGATGCTATTAGTAATTCAGGTAGATTGATCAAAGCAGGAGCTGATGCCATAAAACTTGAAGGAGGTTCTGTAATGGCTGAAACAATTAGTGCCATAGTAGATGTTGGAATTCCAGTAATGGGTCACATTGGATTACAACCTCAAACAACAATGCTTTCAGAAGGTTACAAAGTACAAGGAAAGACAAAAGATTCTGCAATGTTGTTAATTAAAGATGCAAAAGAACTCGAAGAGGCTGGTGTGTTTAGCATTGCATTAGAAATGGTTAGTCATGAAGTTGCAAAAATAATTTCTGAAACTATTAGCATTCCCACAATAGGGATTGGTTCAGGAGTAAATTGTGATGGACAAGTGCTAGTGCTTCAAGATTTGTTAGGAATGTATGATAAAATAAAACCAAAATTTGCAAAGAGATACATGAATTTGTCTGAAGATATTGTAAAATCACTTGAGGATTATAAAAAAGATGTAGAATCAAGTGTATTTCCTGCTGAAAAAAATTGGTTTTCAATGGATGATGAAGAACTAAAAAAGTTGCGTGAACAAATTGGTAGCTAAAAAAAAGATAAAGAAAAAAGACCATCCGTCTTTAGATATTGTTAGTTCACATGGTGTAGAATTATCTGGGAAAAAAATTGTGCTGTGTGTTGCAGGAAGTGTTGCAGCATACAAAGCAATTGAACTTGCAAGATTACTCATGAGATATGGTGCAAATGTAACTTGTGTTACAAGTAATGCAGTTACAAAATTAATTCAGCCGGATTATTTTAAATGGGCTACTGGAAATAAAGTAATTACAAAACTTACTGGAGAACTAGAACATATTAGATTAGCAGATTATAATCAATCAGATTTAGTAATTGTATATCCAGCAACTGCTAATACATTAGGAAAATTAGCAAATGGAATTGATGATACACCAATATCTACAGTGCTTACTGTAGGATTTGGATCAAAAATACCAATTTTGATGTGTCTTGCCATGCATGCATCAATGTATGATAATTTAGCTGTAAAAAAGAATATAGAATTTCTAAAAAAGAAAATTGAGTTTATTTCTCCTCAAATGATTGAAGGAAAAGCAAAAGCATCTGAACCTGAAGATGTTTTAGAATATGTCTTAAAGAAATTTGGATCCTCATCAGTATTGAAAAACAAAAAAGTGTTAATGACTGCAGGTCCTACAATTGAACATATAGATCCTGTACGAGTAATTACAAATCAAAGTTCAGGAAAAACTGGAGTTGGATTAGCATCTGAATTAATTTCTGCAGGAGCTAAAGTTACTTTTGTTTATGGTCCAGGAGAAGAAAAAGCACCAAAGGGTGCAAAAATTATCAATGTTTTATCTAGCAAAGATATGTTTGATGCAGTTAAAACAGAATTAAAGAAAAAATTTGATATTGTAATTATGGCTGCAGCTGTTGCAGATTATATCCCCATAAATCCTAGTAAGAATAAAATCAAAAGTTCAAAAAATGAGTTAAAAATTAGCCTCAAAAAAGCACCAAAAATAATTGATCAGGTAAAAAAATATCAAAAAAATGTATTATTAATTGGATTCAAAGCAGAAACAAATCTAACAAAAAATGCTCTAATCAAGTCAGCACAAAAAAAGATGAAAGAATCAGGTGCAGATATTATTATTGCAAATGACATAGGTAAAAAATATCAAAAAAATCCAAATTATAATCAAGTACTAATTGTAGATAAGAAAAAAATAACATTATCAAGTTGGAATAAAAAAGAAAAAATTGTGAAATTTATCAAAAAAGAAATTGAAAAGCAGTTGAAATGAAAAATTCTGAACTTCGAAAATTAATCTCACAATACAAAGAAATTCTCAATAAGGAAAAAAAGAAACATACAGATAATTTCAAATTATCTGAAAAGAGAAAAGATATTGAACAAAGATATTTTCATGAAATAGGAAGAACATTAAAATCAGATTTAAAAGATTTGTAAATAGAATTGTCTAAAATGAAACCATTTGAATATAAAAAAAGAAATATGACAATATGGAATGAGGTTGCACCTCGTTATCATAAAAGATGGGCAAGTGTAAATCAAGGACCATTTCAGAGTACTTCAAAATTAATAGAATCATTAAACATCAAAAAATCTAGTACAGTTTTGGATCTTGCATGTGGCACAGGTGTTGTAACAAAAAAAATTCGAAACAAGATTGGGTTTTTAGGATATGTTATAGGTATTGATACTTCAACTACTGCAATTAAAATAGCAAAAAAATGGAATGGAAATAAAGTAAATGTAAATTTTGTAAATGTTGATGCAGAAAAGTTTAGTTTTTCAAAAAAATTTGATGTTATTACTTGTCAGTATGCTCTATTTTTCTTTCCAAATGCCCAAAAAGCATTAAAAAATATGAGAAACAGCCTCAAAAAATCAGGAAAAATAGGAATTTCAGTTCATGGAAAAAAAGAAAATGTTCCGTTCTTTAGTAGTATTTTAGATTCAGTGACTCAATTTATTCCAGATTATGTCCCCCCAGATTCACCAGATCTTGATAGATTTGGTACAAAATCTACATTAAGAAATGAAATTAAGAAAGCAGGGTTTTCAAATATTGTAATTAAAGAATTTATTTTTCGTTTCAGTCCTGGAAAATTTGAAGACTATTGGAGAAATTATATCAAATACATTGCAAAACCGCTAAAAGAAAAGCTAAATGCATTAGAATATTCAAAGAAAAAAGAATTGAAACAACTAGTGAAAGAAAAAACAATCCAATACACAAAGAAAAATGGAGAAATTTTATTTCCATGGCAAGTTTTAATTTTAACTGCAAAATACTAGAGATTTAGAGGAAGAAAAGATGCGTAAAGATAGAGAAAAAGATACAGTGAAACCAAAAAAATCTGAATTTAAAGCATTTCTTAAGAAAAGAGCGCCAATTTATCTAGGTATAGTTGGATTATTTGTATTATTTGTAGTTCCTGAATTTACAAAGGGCAGTTTGGAGAGTAGTTTTCCAGAATTAACAGTTAACGAACAAAAAGTGATCAATATCTTAATGGGTTATGATGGGCCCAATGATTCTGGATTAACTGTAATGGATGCAATAACAAATAAAATTAGTGACGAATATCCAGATGAAAAAATTTACGATAACAAAAAAACCAAAGTGGAACTGACTGTTTCTAGTATTAATTCAGAAGAATATCAAGTTATTTTGAATTTTAAATCACATAATGGAGAAATGAATTATGATTGGAATGTAAATACAAAATCTGAAGAAATTACATCAAACAATCCAGAATCAAAATATATTATGAATTTAGTAGACTTTTACGATTAGACTTAAACCGTAACTAAATCTTTGGTAAATTTATGCATTATAATTGGTTTATCCTTTACAATTAGTGAATCTTCAATTCTTATTCCAAATTTATTTTCAATATAGATTCCAGGTTCTACAGTAATTGCCATATTTTCTTTTAATTTTGTTTCACTTCTATATGAGATAGTTGGAAGCTCATGCACTTCTAATCCAATTCCATGACCGGTAGAATGAATAAAGTATTTACCATAATTTTTTTCTTCAATGTATTTTCTACAAGCAGAATCTACATCTTTACAATTTACATTTGGTTTAACAGATTCTAAACCAAGTTTTTGAGATTCTTTAACAATTTCATAAGCTTCATTTGCTTGTGATGAAATTTTTCCAAGTGCAAATGTTCTAGTTGCATCAGAAACGTATCCACAATATCTTAACGTAAGATCAGTTACTACAAGATCACCATTTTTGAATTTTCTTTCACTTACTTGTGCATGAGGTAAAGCACCATTTGGACCTCCAGCAATAATGAGAGGGTTAAGTGTTGATTTGTATCCAGTATCAAACATTTGTTGTTCCATTGCATATTTCATTAAAATTATTTGCAATTCTGATTCTTTTTGACCAACTTTCATCTTTTTTGAACAAATGTCAAATATTTCATCTATAATTTTAGAAGCTTTTTTGAGTATTCTGATTTCTTTTTTGTCTTTCACCATACGGGAATTATAAAATGGATCAGTAGATGATTTTATTTTCGAAATAGATTTTTTCAAGGATATCATAGTTGAATAATTTTGGCAGTCAGTACAAACTTGATTTTGCTTAACTTTTTCAATTAAAGAAGAAATTAGACCGACACCACGTTCTCCTGTAATTACATCACAATCTTCAGATTCTTCTTTTGCTCTTCCTACTTCAAGTTCTGGTGCAATTATGGTTGTTTTTCCATTTTTTTCAAGTAGGCCTATTGCTTCGCCCCAAAATCCAGTCATGTAAAACAAATTTTCAGGCTCAAATGTAACCAAAGTATCACAATCAATTTTTTTAGCATGTCTTAGAAGGTTTTTTCTTCGTTGCTTCATACAAAAAAATCTCCGTTTCTCAATTTATGTATGATGTAAAGTTTGTATATGGAAATTCAGACCAGATCGTTGTGACGGAGGAAAAGAAGAAAAAAGTAGTTGCATTACTCTCAGGTGGACTAGATAGTCAACTTGCAGTACGAATGATGCAAGAACAAGGTTTTGAAGTTTCAGCTGTTGCAATAAAAACTCCTTTCTGTGATTTTGATTGTGGAAGAGGATGTGGATTTGAAATTAGAGAGAGATCAGATGATCTCAATATCAATTTAAAAACAGTTTACCTTGGTGATGAATACATTGAGATGTTAAAACATCCAAAACATGGAATTGGTGCTGGTTTTAATCCATGTGTTGATTGTCGAACGATGATGTTTGATGCAGCAAAAAAACACATGGATGAAATTGGTGCAGAATTTATTATTTCAGGTGAAGTATTAGGTCAACGTCCAATGAGTCAACATGGACCTGCATTAAGAACTATTGAAAAAGAATCAGATTTAGTTGGAAAAATTGTAAGGCCATTATCTGCAGGATTACTTCCACCAACAGATGCTGAAAAAGATGGATTAATCAAAAGAGAAAATCTTGGAATGATTAAAGGAAGACAAAGAAAAATACAGATACAAATGGCAAAAGAATATGGAATTGAAAACCCACCTAATGCTGGAGGTGGATGTTTGTTAACAGAACCACAATTTGGAATCAAAGCTAAAGATTTGTTTAGCCATACTGAAACTCCAACAATTAATGACATTGATTTGTTAAAAATTGGAAGACATTTTAGATTAGATGAAGAGACAAAATTTGTTGTTGGAAGAAATAAAGATGAAAATGAAATGATCAAAGCAATTGCATTGCCAGGAGATATTTTACTTGAAGCTAAAGATTATGTGGGACCAGTTTCGATTTTACGGGGAAAAAATGCAAAAGATCATCTAAGATTTGCATCATCTGTAACACTAAGATATTCAGATGCACCAAAAGATCAACAAGAAATTGTTACAATCAAAAATGATAACTCATCTGAAGAAATTAGTACAAAAAGTATAGAAGAACAAGATTATACTGAATTTAGAATTTAGGCGTAAAAAATTTTAAAAATTAGTTAAGACTAAGGAAGAGTTTTTGAATAAGTAGATTACATTTTCAGCAAGGATGCAAAAACAAGAAACACCCACATATCTAAAGGCCATAACAATTAGAGATATCAGTGATGTTCATTCTATCAAAGAAGACATCAAAAAAGGAATGATTTTGATTTTAAGAGTAACACCATTAGCACAAAAAGATGTTGAACAACTTCGTAAGGTGGTTGAAGAATTGTATTCCATTGCAAAAGCGGCTGATGCAGATATTGCAAGATTGGGAGAAGAAAGAATTATTGTTGCTCCATCTAGTGTAAAGATCTGGAAACCAGAAT